>CAKOKR010000021.1 GCA_934095965.1 uncultured Bacilli bacterium | reverse complement strand
ATGATGGTGTTAAAATAATATATGATGTAAATAAAGAAATTAAAAATAGTAGTAAATATTTAATGTATTTTATACCAATAGAAAAAAGTACGTTAAACGACTTGAAAGTAACTAGTCAAGTATTTAATGAAAAATAAATGCGAAACAAAAAAGAAATAATTAGCTAAAAATTTTGACAAATGTATTTTGTAGTGCTATAATAGGTGTCAATGTTTGACATATGGGTGTGTCAAATTGATGTGAAAGACTTAACATAAATGTCAATAAATGATAAAATGTTATTGTGGTGGTAATAATGAAAATATTTAGTGATATATGGAGTTTTTTAATGGCTTTGAGACTTGTTGATGTAGTGTTCTTTTTTGCAGTATTAATACTCATGATTCTAGTAGTTATGCTCATATATTTTATTAAGGTGAATAAAGATGAGGATGAGAAGGGCTTGGGGGAGACTCAAGAAATGAGAATAGCAAAGGAATTGAAGAAGAATATGAAAAATAAAGAAGAAGCTACTATTAATTTTACAAATTATGAACAAGAACAAGAAGATAAAGCTATTATTAGTTATGATGAGTTATTAAAAAAGGGAAGTAATTATGAACTTAATTATGAAACTGAAGAAATGCAGGATGATTTATCTGTTAAAAAGGTTGATTTAGATAATTTAATAAAAGAAAAAAGTGATTCAATACCTAACTTAGAAGTTAGAGTCATTAGTTTTCAAAAAGAAGAAGCTTTCTTAGAAGCTTTAAAAAGATTACAACAAGAATTGGGGTAGAGGTATATGAAGTTTAATATTATTACATTTGGTTGTAAAGTTAATCAATATGAATCTAATATGATGAAAGAAAATATGCTTTCATCTAATTTTTTCTATACAGAAGATTTAAATGATGCAAATATTATTATTGTTAATACTTGTTCTGTTACAAATGTTGCTGATAAGAAATGTTTAAAAATGATAAGAAGATTAAAAAGAGAATATAGTAATGCAATACTTGTTGTTGCAGGTTGTAGTTCTCAAAATAAACAAAGTGTTTATGAAAACTTAGATATAGATATATTAATTGGTAATAAAGATAAATCTATTATTGATAAATTAATTAAAGAATATATTGAAACTGAAAAGAAGTATGTTAAGTTTTATAATGATAGAAATTTAGATTTTGAAGATATGTATATAAGTGATTATAATCATACTAGAGCATTTATTAAGATTGAGGATGGTTGTGATAATTTTTGTTCTTATTGTATTATTCCTTATGTACGTGGTTCTGTTAGAAGTAAAGATTTTGATAAAGTAATTATTGAAGCAACTAAGCTTGCTAATCATGGTCATAAAGAAATTGTTTTAACTGGTATACATACCGGACATTATTTAAATAATGGTCATGATTTAACTGATTTAATTAATGAGTTATCTAAGATAGATGGAATAGAAAGAATTAGAATATCTAGTATTGAGATAACCGAGTTAAATGATAAATTCTTAGATATGTTAAAAACAAATACTAAAGTGTGTGATCACTTGCATATACCTTTGCAAGCAGGTAGTGATGAAATATTAAAGAGAATGAATCGTAAATATGATTTAGCTTATTATGAAGAAAAAATAAAAAAAATTAGATCTATTAGACCTGATATAAGTATATCAACTGATATAATTGTTGGTTTTCCTTATGAAACGGAAAGATTATTTTTAAGTACTTTAGAGTTTTCTAAAAAAATGAAATTTAGTAAGATACATGTATTTCCATATTCTGTTAGAGTAGGTACTGCAGCCGCTAATATGGAAGAACAAGTTGATGAAGTAGTTAAAAAGATGCGAGTAAAAAGACTAATGGATTTAAGTAATAAGTTAGAAAGTGAATATTTTAACTACTTTAAAGATAAAGAACTTGATATTTTAATTGAAACATGTAATAATAATGTAAGTGAAGGACATACGAGTAATTATTTACTTGTTAGTCTACCAGAAAATTTAAAAGTGGGAGAAATATATAGAAGAAAGATATGAATTACATTAAGGGTAAAATAAAAAAAGTAATATTTTATAATCAAGAAAGTGGCTTTGTAGTCGCTTTATTTCGAGTTAAAGAAACTAATGTAAAAGCATTAGAAGTAAATAAAACTATTACAATAACTGGTACAATGTTAGATTTAAATTTGGATATACCAATGACTATATATGGGGACTATGTTAAAAATGAAAAATGGGGAATGCAGTTTTTAATAGATAAAATAGAAGTGGAAATGCCTACTTCTAAAGAAGCGATAGAAGATTTTTTAGCTAGTTCATTTATAGCTGGTTGTGGAGAAGTAACTGCTAAAAAAATAGTGGAAGAATTCGGGGATAAAGCATTAGAAGTAATAAAGAATGATAAAAATAATTTGTTAAAGATTGAAGGTATGACTGAGGCTAGAGCAACAAAAATATATGCATCTTTAATTAATTTTAATAAAAGTGAAGAAGTTATATTAAGACTTCAAAAGTTAGGTTTTTCTATTGAAGAATGTAGTAAGATATATAATCATTTTAAAGAAAGAATAGATGAAGTACTTGAAAATAACTTTTATGACTTAAAAGAAGTAGTAGATTTTAAAAAGGTAGATAGTATATATATAAATACTTATGGTGTAGATACACCGGATAGAATATATGCTTGCTTGCAAGAGTCTATGGAAGTTTTATCTAATAATACTGGGGATACATATTATTATGAAGAAGAAGTAATTAGTGAATTAATTAAAGATTTTAATATAGAATTATCTAAAGAAGCATTTGATGAATGTTTAGAGTATTTAGAAAATAAAAAAAGGGTAGTAAAAGAAGATAAAAGAATATATTTAGAAAAATATTATAAAGAAGAAGTAAGTATAGCTAATTCTTTAAGAAAGATAGATAGAATACCATCTAAGATGATATATAATATAGATGAAAAGTTAAAAGAATTAGAAAAGAAGTTAAATATAGATTATAATGAAACACAAGAAAAAGCTATAAAGAGTGCATTAAATAATAATATAACTATTATATCTGGTGGACCAGGAACTGGTAAAACAACTATTATAAATGCAATAGTTAAATTATATATAGATAAATATAAATTAGGTCCAGCAGATATAATGGAAACTATCGCATTACTTGCACCTACTGGTAGAGCTGCAAAAAAGATTAATTCATCTACTGGATTACCTGCATATACTATACATAGATATTTAAAATGGTTTAAAGAAAGTAATGAGTTTTTATATAATGAATTTAATAGAACACATCATAAATTAATTATAGTAGATGAGGTAAGTATGATAGATGTATCACTATTTAATGCACTTCTTAATGGTATTAGTTCAAGTGTTAAGCTAATACTTGTAGGGGATACTTTTCAACTTCCAAGTGTTGGTCCAGGTTTAGTTTTAAATGATTTAATTGAAAGTGATTATTTTAATTATATACCACTAAATCAGATATATCGTCAGAGTGATAATTCATATATTCCATTCTTAGCAAAAGAAATAAAAAATAATGATATAAGTGAAGATTTTTTAAATAAAAAAGATGATTATAATTTTGTTAGTTGTGATAAATCTAAGATAAATGAAGCAATAGAACAAATTATAAAATATTCATTAAGTAAGAATATAGATGAGAAAGATTTACAAGTTTTAGCACCGATGTATAAGGGGGAAAATGGAATTGATGCCTTAAATGTATTACTTCAAAATATTTATAATCCTAGAAGTAAAAAACGTGAAGAAATTACTTATGGGGATATAATATATCGTGAAAATGATAAAGTAATTCAACTTGTAAATGATTTAGATAATAATGTATTTAATGGTGATGTTGGTTTTATAGAAAGTATTTATAATAATAAGATTATTATAGATTTTGATGGTAATAAAGTAGAATATTCTAAGAAAGATTTAAAAGAAATTAAGCATGCTTATGCTATAACTATTCATAAGAGTCAAGGTAGTGAATTTATGCATGTTTTAATGCCAATTTCTTCATCATATTATAGAATGCTTTATAATAAATTAATTTATACGGGAGTATCACGAGCTAAGAAGAGTTTAACATTAATAGGGGATCCTAAAACATTTATTCAGGCAGTTAATAATAATTATTCTTCATATCGTAAAACAAGTTTAAAAGAAAAGATTATTATGGTATATAATAATAAATAAAGTTAATACTATATTTAGAGGTGAATATGAAAAATATGGTTAAAGCTGCAGCACTTCTTGGTACCATGGGTTTAATTGGAGCTGGTGTATATCTTTATCAAGATAAAAATGCGAGAAAGAAAACTGGTAAAAAAGTATTAAATGCAATGGATAATGCTGAAGCGATGATTGCAAAGAAGATTAATTAACTTCGATAGAGATTATTACTTATGTAATAGTCTTTTTTAGATTGATAAATTTAATTAATTATGGTATTATTAGATAGTAAGGTAGTGATAATATGGATAAGAAAAAAAGATTAATTATAATGCTAGTAACTTTATTAGTTTTAACAATAGGTGTTACATTTGCATACTTTATGGCTAGAACAGGTGAAGGAAAGCAAGCAGGAACAACAATAACTGCAGATACTGTGGATGATTTAAAATTTAATGTAAGTAAAGAAAACTTATCACTAAATATAAATCAATTTAATTTTGCAAGTGGGGCAGGTAACTTAACAGATAATGTAACTGCTACAGCAAGTTTAAAAGCTAACAGTACTAAAAAAACAGCTACATATAACTATTATGTCTACTTTCAAATTGAAAGTAATGATTATGTTTATACAACAACTGACAAAAAGCCAGAGATAGTACTTTCTATTACTGGACCAAATGGAGAAATAACTAATGTTGATGGATTAACATATGTCTCTGCAGCAAATGCAGATGGCACAGTAGTAAAAGGTTTTGATATTACAGAATCAAAACCATCATTCATAAAAATAGCAGATTCTTATGAAATAAGTAGTTCATCAAGTACAAATTATACTAATCAAGAATGGACATTTACTGTTACATTTATTAATTTAGATACAAATCAATCAGGAAATCAAAATATGAATTTAACTGGTAAGGTATTGATACAACAAGATAAGATAATAGATAATATTTCTGCAGTAGTAAGTTCAGGATATAAATTAACTACAGCTTTAACAACTTTAGCGACACAAGGTGATTCATCAATAACTGGTCTTTATTATCATGATAGTTCATTAACTGGTGGAGCGGGAGATAATTCATATAGATATGCAGGATCTAATCCAAATAATTATGTTTGTTTTGGAAGTGATGAAGCTACGTGTCCATATGAAAATTTATATCGAATAATAGGTGTAATAGATGGAAAAGTAAAATTAATATCTGCTGATGTGGCAACAACAGATATGTTGGGAACTAATGGCGAATATAATACGGTGTATAGTGAATCTATTTGGTCTTCAACTTCAAATTATTATAAAGGTGAAGTGGATTTTTCAACTGTTGGTGCATATAAATGGAACTCAAGTATAAAAAACAATTGGAGTAAAAGTTATCTTAATAACACAAATTTAAATAGAAATTTCTTAACATACTTAGATAGCAAAAATACAAAATGGAAAAATATGATAGCAGATACAACATGGTATGTGGGTGGAATGACTCAAACTAATGGAGCACAAACAAATGCAAAAACAGCATATAATTATGAAGTTGGAGTAAATAAAGATACAACAACAACTTTTACTGCAAAAATTGGACTTATGTATGTAAGTGATTATTATTATGCTGCGTCTCCAGATAGTTGGACCATAGGTGGTTACAAATACAATAACGTAATAAGCAAAAATTGGATGTACTTAGGATTATATGAATGGACTATTTCTCCAGTAACTAACTATACTGATTCTGTTTTTCTTGTCTTTGGTTCAGGTAAAATTGCAATCACACTTGTTAATAATCCTGATGCTGTTCGTCCAGTTTTTAACTTAACGACTTCAGTACAATACACGGGTGGAACAGGTACTTTTACTTCACCTTACAGAATAAGTTGACAATATAAAAAACTCCTTAATGGAGTTTTCTTTTTAATGTTAGTTCTTCTTCTTCACATGTTTTGTATAGTTTTAGTCTTTCTTTTCTTTTTAATCTCTTTTCTACATCTTTTTTTATTTGTTCATAATGGTTTCTTAAATTGAAACTATCTACACAATAAGCTTTATTTATTTCTGGAGCATAAAGTGTTTCATCTATTAAGAAGCCATTTCTAGTTAGTGTACCAAATAAAGTTATGTTTCCGTATTTTGTATTTATATAGTTTTCTACATGGAATATATCTTTTTCTTCATCATATTTTATATAATCATATGAAGATGATATAATCATACCTAAGTCATATGAATAAAGATAGTAATAATATTTACCTGGTATTATTATTGTTTTTATTTTTGATAAAGCTCTAGAGTATATGACATCTTCATTTTCACGAAGGGGATATTCTTCAATTTGATAATCATTATCCTTTATATATAGGAATGTTACATCATTACATTTCTTTTCTTTATTACAAATTAATTTACTTTTTCTTTGAATCATAAAATTATTTTGATCTAGTCTTGTTATATAGGCATTTCCTAAGTATGAATAAATCTTTTTATCATCTTTTTTATAAAACTCTACCTTGGTTATTCCTTTTTCAGATGTATCAAATATAACTTTTAAATTAATATCATCGAATGTTTTTATATTCATTTTTATCCCTCTTTTTGTAAGTAGAAATTATTATAGCATATTCGTCATGCTTTGACAATAATTTTGATAATTTTGTGATATTATTGTGTTGGTGATAATATGAAAAAATATTTAAAAGTAATTGGTGTATGTATATTTATTGGAGGTATTATTGCTTACTTTTTTTATAAGGATATAAATAATGAGGTAAGAGCCGTTGTTAAAAAGGAAGAAATTGTAACTCTTTTTCAAACTGGTGTATTTGAAAATGAATCTAATGCTGAAAAGTTTTCTAAGACATTTGCTAGTGCAAGGGTAATTAATAGTGATGGATATTATAGAGTTATAATAGCATCTTGCTATAGCAAGGAAGTAATGGAAAAGTTAGAAGCTATGTATAAAGAAGACGGTATTAGTTATTATATTAAAGAAATAAGAGTATCAAAACAAGTTGTTGATTCTTTTAAAGAGTTTGAACCAATTATATTAAAATCAAATAAAAAAGAAGTAATAAATAGTGTAGTAAATAGTATGTTAAAATTAATTTAGGATATACTAAATATATGAAAAAGAGTTATATAATATTAATAATTGGATTTATATTACTTATTATTTATAGTGAGATTAATAATAGATTGATAGATAATAGTAATATTGTAGTTAATTATAATAAGTATTTAGAAAGTGAGTTAGAGACTTTACGTGGGTTTAAGGTTGATGATAAACTAGATTTAGTATTAAGTAAAATTAAATATAGAAATATGTATGGAAGTGATTTAGTTATATATCGTGGGTTTAATGATTTCTTAAAAAAGGGGGATGCAGTACTTACTAATGATGGATTAGTTGGAATAGTTAAAAAAACATATAAAGATAGTAGTATTGTCGACTTGATTACTTCAAGAGATAGTGCTATTAGTGTTAAGATAAATGATGAATATGGAATACTTAAGTGTATTAATAATAATATGGTTGTTACAGATATAAATAATTATAGTAATATAAGTATAGGTGATAAAATATATACATCTGGATTAGGTAATATAAATAAAGATATATATGTAGGTATTGTAAAAGATATTAAGTTAAATAATACAGGTATAGAAAAAATAATATATGTTGATATAGGTAATAGATTAAATAATTTAAATTATTTATATATATGGAGAAGTTTATGATATATTTATTACTTGATATATTTTTTTATAATTATACAAAGTATAAGACTTGTTTATTTTTATTAAATGTTAATAATAAGAGTATTTTTACTAATATAATAATTAGTTTATATATAGATTTATTTATAACTCATACTTATATACTTGTAACTTTATATGTTTTAGGTATAAGTATATTACTTAAAGTAATTAAGATTAATTATTATAATGTTGGTTATTACTATTTAATTAATATTATTTTAATGTATATATTTTATAATGATACAACTTTTGTTATTAGTTCATTATTTATATTAATTAGTTATATAAAAATATATAAAAACATAAACTTAATTGGGTGATTATAAGTGGATGAGTATATAAATAATTTTAAAAAGAAAAAATGTAATAAAACTAAACCTAGATTAAAATTATTTATAACTAAAGGTTTACTTGCTATAATATTTTTATTATGTAGTGTAATATACACTAATTTAAGTAGTGATAATAAAAAGTTATATAAAGATTATGTATTAAATGAAAGTATTCATTTTACTAAGATAGAGAATATGTATGAAAAGTTATTTGGAAGAGTACTTCCAAAAGATACTGGTGTAATACCAGTGTCTAATGGAAAACTTATATATAAAAATATTACTAAATATAAAGATGGTGAAAAATTAGAAATAAGTAATAAAAGTATAATAAATACTTTAATGAATGGAATAGTTGTATATATTGGTAATAAAGATGATTATAATAATACAGTTATAATACAAGGAGTAGATGGTGTTGATATATGGTATGGTAATTTAGAAAATATATCAGTTAAATTATATGATTATATAGAAAAAGATACAGTAATAGGTAATATAGTAGATGATAAATTATATTTAGTAATAAAAAAAGATAATGAATTTATAACTTATGAAGATTATCAAAGTTAGTAATATAACTTTATATTTACTTTTTATATTGTTTTTATGTGGTTATATAAGGGTTGGTTTAACTATTTTTTTTATTGTGGTATTTCATGAGCTTGGACATATTTTGGTTTGTTTATTATTTGGTTATAAAATAAAAAGTGTAACTATATATCCTTTTGGTGGTATAACAAACTTAGAAAAAGATATTAATACAAGTCCATGTAAAGAAATGATTCTTGCAAGTGCAGGTTTATTTATGCAAATTGTTTTGTATGTTATTTTTTTAGTTGTGGGGTGTGATAATTATATATTTTATAAGTATAATAAGAGTATATTTTTATTTAATTTATTACCAATTATACCTTTGGATGGAAGTATTATAGTTTATTCATTATTAAATAAGTTTACAACTTTTAAGAATTCTTATAGAGGGTATATAATTATTAGTGTTATATCTTTGGTTATTTACATTTTTATAAATTATAAGTATAGTTTAAATAATTATTTAATTATATCTATATTTATATATAAGATATATGATGGTATAAAAAATTATAAGTATGTTTATAATAGATTTTTATTAGAAAGGTATTTAAAAAAATATAGTTTTAGATATATAAGTACGAAGGAGGGTAATTTAGATATTTTGAAGATAGATACTTATCAATATTTTAAAAATGGGGGAAAAATTGTAAGTGAAAGGGAAAAACTAGCAGAAATATTTGACAAACACTAAAGTTTCTGGTAAAATTAAGATGTTTTTAAGTAGTTTCTTAAAAAACCGCACAGAAAAGGTGATAAAACCTTATGGGGTTACCTTAATGGCGCGACTTCAAAAAAATATATAAGGAGGTATGAAATGAAAGCTATATTTGAAACTGGTGGAAAACAATATTATGTATCTGTTGGTGATACTATTTATGTTGAAAAGTTAGATGCTGAAGTTGGAAGCGACATTACTTTTGACAAAGTTTTATTTGCTGATGGAAAAGCAGGAAATCCATATGTAGATGCAACTGTTGTATGTACTGTAGAAAAACATGGAAAAAATAAGAAAATTAAAGTGTTTAAATACAGACCAAAGAAGAAATATCGTAAGACTCAAGGTCATAGACAACCATATACTAAGTTAGTTGTTAAGAAAATTGGTTAATGATTAAGATTGTAAGTAAGAAAAATTTAATAGTTATAACAGGACATGCAGATTATGATGATTATGGTAAAGACATTGTATGTGCTTCGGTATCATCAATAGTAATTACTAGTATTAATGCATGTTTAAGATTTAATAATGAATCAATTAAATATAAGGAAGAAAAAGATAAACTTACAATAGATATTATTAATAATGATAAAAATACTTTATTAATAATAGATAATATGATGTCTATGTTAGAGGAACTTGCAAAAACGTATCAAAGAAATATTAAAATAATTAAGGAGGAAAAGTAATGAATTTCATGAAGTTAAATATCCAATTATTTGCTCACGTTAAAGCTCAAGGTTCTACAAAAAATGGTAGAGATTCTGCTGGTCGTAGACTTGGTGCTAAAGCTAGTGATGGACAAACTGTAACAGCTGGTTCTATTCTTTATCGTCAAAGAGGAACTAAAATCTATCCAGGTACAAATGTTGGAATTGGAAAAGATGACACACTATTTGCTAAAGTAGCTGGTGTAGTTAAATATGAAAGATTCGGAAAAAATAAAAAGAAAGTTAGCGTTTACGAAGCATAGTAAACGCTTTTTAAATCGGAGGGTGTATGGAATTTAATAAAGATTTATATGAGTTAAGTAAAATGAATTATGCTTTTAGTAAAAAGAATGGTATAGATGAAGAAATACTATTAAAGCAAAAAAGGTTACTTAAATTAATGATAGATAAATTAAGAGTAACAAGACCAAATAATAATTTAATAAAGATTAGTTTTAAGTCATCTTCTTTTGAAGGGTCAGATGAAGGTTATACTTTAATTAAAGAACTTATGCAATTAAATAAGTTTAATACATTTTTTAGTGAATATTTTATTTATATAACTAAAATTGATGTTGCAAATGAAGTAAGAAGATTATCATCTTTTGAAATAACTTGGGATTATTTAAATTATTATGAAGCAATTTGTAATAGAGGTATTGGTAGAACTAGAACAATGTTTTAGTTCTATTTTCTTGCGTTATTTTAATAAATATTGTAGTATTAAAATGGTGATAGAAATGAATATAGAAAATTTAGAACATATAAAAAAATATAAGGAAGTACTTACTTTATATAAAAATGTAACGGAAAATATGAGTGAGTACTTTAAAAATAATAAGAAGTTATCTGGTAAAATGCTAGAAGTTATGCAAGATTTAGCGAGTAAGGAAACATTATTTGATCATGATTTGTATTTTGATGATGCTGTTAAAAGCGATGTTTTAATGGATGCATTGTTTTTTAGAAATTATAAGAAATTTACTTCTTTGGTTGATATATTTCTTAAAGAAAATAAATATAAGAATGAACCAGATAAGAAATCTATGCTTGAAGCACTAGCTAATTCAAAAACAGAATTATTTAGAATAGTTAAAACTGATAAAGACAATGGTTATGTTTATTTAGAAAATGTTAATACTAAAAAAATTATTACAATTATTGATATTACTATGTCTAATTCTTTAAGTTGGCTTAATACTACGAATAAAAAGTTATTCTTATTTTCTAGAGTATTTTATTTTAATGATACTCCATATTTAACTGATATGAAGTTAACTTTTAGTAGTGATAACAGAATGTTAAAAGGTTTCTTAGATAAAATTAAAAAGAAGAAGATTAGTAACTTGGGTATATTATTTAATTTGTGTATTATATATGATAAAAGTGATGATGTTGAAGTAACTATTAGTAATGTCTAATGAGTAATACTCAGATGACTATATATTTTACAAAATGACAATTTATACTTGCTTAGCAAGAGAGAATAAGTTATAATATAATCAATAAATAAATTATATTGTGAGGTGTAAAATATATGGATAATAGTGATTTTAATATTGATAGATTATTATTTTATAATCCAGAGGCGATTGAACAAGGAGATTCTAGAGCTGAAGCGTATGAAGAAGGGGTAGAATCTGGTATAAAAGATATGATTTTGAACATGCTTAGAATGAATTTTGATGTTGCCGAAATAGCTAAACTTTCACATAAACCTATTTCAGAAATTAATACATTGAAATTGCAATATGGGATTAATAATGATGAAAAATAATCTAATTCATTTATATTTTTAGGCGAATCTGTTTAAAAATTGGGCTCTTATGAGTCCTTTCTTTATGTAAAATATTGTATACTTTACACAGAAAATGTAAATCTATTTTTGAAACTTTTGTCGACAATTGTCGAAGTGCTTGAATCTTGTAAAAACCTCTATATAATAAGGTCCTTGAAAGGAGGAAAATATCATGAATGCAGTAAAAGTCGATAATACTAGAGATGTTATTGTCAAGAAGATTTTCACATCAACTGATGCTGGACTTAAATATTTAGCATTAATTGTTTGTAAGTTATTAAAAATACCTTTTGAAAATTTTGAATTTACATTAGGTTATCCGGAAGTTAGTGTAAATGAAAATGTAGTTGATAGTAAGACTGATCTATTTATTCAGAATGATACTATAGTTGTTAATGTTGAAATAAACAATAAAAAGAGTAGAGAAAATACTAACAAGAACTATATGTATATATGTCAGTTGATTTTAAGACAGATAAAAGATCAGAAAAACTATTCAAAGCCACTTAAAAAGGTATATCAAATCAACTTGAATTCATTTGATGTTTCTAGAGATGGCAGGTTCATAGTGCGAAACAAACTATTAGATGAAGAAACTCATGAAGAAATCCATAAGTTATTAGAAATTATTGATGTAAATCTTGCAAAATTGTCAAATCTAGATTATACTATAGTTAAAGAAGACAAAGGGTCTTTGGAAAATTTACTTTATCTTTTTGCAAGTAACGATAAAGAAAAAATTAAAGAAGTATATGATGGAGATGATTTAATGAATAAAATTATTGATGAAATTAAGAGCCAAGGGGATGATTTCGATAAGTTGTTATTCTATAATAGTGAATCAATTGATAATGCAGATTCTGAAGCTCAAGCATTTGAAGAAGGAAGAAGTTCTGGCTATGAAGAAGGAAAAAATGATGGTATTAAAGAAGGGGAAACATCTACTAAAGAAGATATAGCTTTAGAAATGCTTAAAAATAATTTTGATGTTGATTTAGTAGCTAGACTATCTAAACTGCCAAAAGAGAAAATTGAAGAATTTAAAAATGAGTTGAAATAGATGTTTTTCAATTTTCTAATTAAAAAAATCTCTCAGTAATAGAGGGATTTTTAAATGTTTTATTCATCAAACTTTGCATCAACGTAATATATTGGTCTTCCTTCTTTTTCATATTGTTTTTCAAAGTCTGTCATGATGTTACTTATTTTTCTTTCATCATGGTGTAAATCTAAGCTAACTTTATTAAATGTATACCAATATTGTGATAGCGTTTCTAGAGAATAAGCAAATAAACCTTTGTTATCGGTTTTTAAAATAATATGCTTGTTCTTTTTAAATATTTTATCATATAATTTTAAATAACTTATGTGAGTAAATCTTTTTGATTCATCTATTTTCTTTGGCCATGGTTCTGAGAATGTTAAATAAATTGTTGTTATTTCTTTTCCAAACATTTTATCTATGTTTCTTGCATCATCATTAATTAATTTTAAGTTTGGCAAGTTTTGGCTTTTTAACTTTTCTGTTGCACTGACCATTTGAGATGGATAAAGTTCAAGGCCAATAAAGTTAATGTTTGGGTACTTCTTTGCCATGTTAATTATAAAGTCTCCGCGTCCCATTCCAAGTTCTAGACTTATTGGATTTTTATTACCAAATAAATCATGCCATTTATTTTTATACTTGTATGGGTCTTTAACAAAGTTTTTACTTTCACTTATTATTTTATCTGCATTTTTAATATTTATATATTCCATATTGTCTCCTTCTTTCCTTAATAGTATACCATGATAATTTTATTTAGTAAATTGCAAAAAAGTACTTAATTAAAAATAATATACATGCTATAATGGTAGTGCAAGGAGAAAATTATGCAAATACCGCTTAGAGTTTTAACAGATTATTCATTATTAAAGAGTTTAATTAAGGTTCCTGACTTAATTAACTTTTTAGTGGAAAAAGATATTAAGGTATGTGGTATATGTGATGAAAACTTAAGTGGTTCAATTTATTTTTATGATTTATGTTTAAGTAATAATATTAAGCCTTTGATTGGATTATCTATAAAAATAGATGATTTAGATATACTTTTATATGCTAAGAATTATGATGGATATAAAAATTTAATAAAGATTAATAGCCTAAAACAAGAGAAGTTATTAGAACTTAATGATTTAGAAGAATACTTAGATAATGTTTTAGTAATTCTTCCAAGTGCAAGTGTGGGATTATATACTTGGTTTAAAGATAGTTGTAAAGTATATTTTGGTTATATTAATCAAATAGAAAAAATGAATGTATATAAATATAGTAGTGATTGTTTATATATAAAAGAAATTAAGACTTTAAAAAAAGAAAGTGTTGTTTATTTAAAATATTTAGATATGTTAAGAAAAGAGAATGTAGAAGAACATGATGAATATTTTATGGAATATGTTGATGATACAAATTATGATAAATTTATAAGTGAGGTAAATATAGAAATACCTAAAAATAATAGATATATACCTAAATATAGAGATAATTCTAAAGAGTTTTTAAGAAGTCTTGCAAGCAAGGGACTTATGAAAAGATTAGGGGGTAGTGTTTCTAAAATTTATCAAGATAGACTTAATTATGAACTTAGTGTTATTGAGAAAATGGGGTTTGTTAATTATTTTTTAATTGTTTATGATTATGTTTTATATGCTAAAAAAAATAAT
Source organism: uncultured Bacilli bacterium (assembly GCA_934095965.1). Classification (GTDB taxonomy): domain Bacteria; phylum Bacillota_I; class Bacilli_A; order RF39; family UBA660; genus Onthocola_B. The sequence continues at coordinate 7,644 of CAKOKR010000021.1, read as the reverse complement.
ATATTGGTAGGACCTGGAAGAGGTAGTGCCGCTGGGTCTTTGGTAAGTTTTGTTTTAGGTATAACAGAAATTGATCCAATTAAATATAATTTGATGTTTGAAAGATTTTTAAATCCTGAAAGAGTAACTATGCCTGATATTGATATTGATTTTGATGCATTAAAAAGAGAAGATGTTATAAATTATGTTAAAAATAAATATGGTAAAAATAATGTTGCACTAGGTTTAACATATACAACATTAAAAGCAAAACTTGTTTTAAGGGAAGTAGGTAAGCTTCTTAATATTAGGGATGATTTAATTGATAAATTTACTAAAACTATTAAGTATGATAAATTAAGTGATAATTTAACTCTTGAAGTAGTTAGAAAATATTTAACTAATTATAAAGAATTAAAAGAAGTTTTTAAAATATCTTTAGAGTTAGAAGGACTTAAGAAGAATACTTCGGTTCATGCTAGTGGAGTTGTTATATCAAGTGTTAGACTAGATAATATTATACCTGTTTTAATAGATGGTGATAATTTAATTACAGGAATAACAGTAGATGAACATCTAGAGTCTATGGGTCTTCTTAAAATGGATTTTTTAGCTTTAAAGAATTTGACAACAATATCTAATATTATAAATAATATAGGTAAAAATGTTTTAAAGGATATAACTTTTAATGAAAGTGGTGTATATAAATTATTTAGTGATGGTGATACTGATGGAATATTTCAATTTGAAACTAGTTTAATGAAAAACTTAGTAAGTAAAATAAAACCAACCTGTTTTAATGATTTAGTTGCATCGGTTGCTTTGGGTAGACCTGGACCTATTAATGAAGCAAATAGTTATGTACTAAGAAAAAATGGTAAAGAAGATATAACATATATAAATAATAAACTTAGTGGTATACTTAAAGAAACATATGGTATTTTAATATATCAAGAACAAATTATTGAAATACTTGGTTTAGTTGGTGGTTTTAAATATTCTGAGGCAGACATAATAAGAAGAGCCATATCTAAGAAAAAGATAAGTGTTATGAATAGCTATTTTGAAAAATTTGTAAATGGTGCAATAAATAGAGGATATACTTATGATGAAGCAAAAAAGATATATGATTTAATTGTTAAGTTTGCAAGTTATGGTTTTAATAAGTCTCACAGTGTTGCTTATGCAATGGTTGCTTATCAAATGGCTTATTTGAAAGTTTTGTATCCTGAGTATTTTCTAATTGAGATGCTTAATAATAATACTGATAAACAAAGTAGTTATTTTGCATTTTTAAAGAGTAAGGGTATGATACTTATTAAACCTGATATAAATATAAGTAAGATTGAGTTTTATGTAAATGGTAAAAATGTTGTAATGCCTATGTGGCAGATAAAAGGGATAAATCGCGAAATTGCTAAAAAAATAATAGATGTGCGAGGTAATGGATTTATTGATTATTTTGATTTTGTTAGTAAAACGCATGAGTTTTTAGATAAAACTGTGATTGAGGTTCTTATTAAAGCAAATACTTTAAGGTCTTTAAAGTTAAATCAAAATACTTTACTTAATAATTTAGAGAGTGCTATAAATTATGGGTTATTAAATGATGATAGTGGATTAATTAAAAAACCAATGATTGTTGAATATCCCGAATTAAGTGATAATATACTTAGATCTAATGAATTAGAGTCATATGGATATTATTTATCGAATCATCCATCAAGTAGATATAAGTGTTTTAAGTTAATTGATATAAATAAATATTTATTTAAAAATATTAAGTGTGTTGTTTTAGTAGAAAGAATAAATAAAATAAAGACTAAAAAAGGTGATGAAATGGCTTTTGTTAGGGCATCTGATGAATCAGGGATGAGTGATTTTACCATTTTTCCAAATAAGATAGAGTTATTATCTAATATAAAAGAAAATATGTTAGTAGAAATTAATGGTTCTGTATCAAAAAGATTTGACAAAATAAGTATAATAGTAAATAATATAAAGAAGGAGGGTTAATAAATGAATAATGAATTAGATAGATTTTTTAAAAGTATTAATTTTAGTGATGAGTTATTTAATGAAGCTTCATTAGAAAGAGTAGTTTTAAAAAAGAATGATAATAAATTTGTAGTATACATAAAAAATAAAAATGTAATACCAATTAGAAATGTTAATAAATTATTTTTGTGTGCAATGAATGGTATTAATGGTGATAAAAAATGTGATTGTTATATAACTTATGATAGAGTAAATGAAGAAGATGTTATAGAATATATTAATTATTTATTAGATGAAATTATTATAAGAAGACCATCTTTAATAAGTGTTAAAAAAAGTAGAGTGGAAGTAGTAAATGATACAATTTATTTTCATGTTTTAAATGAGTTTGAGAAAAATGATTTATTGCATGAAGCTGAAGGATTAAAAAAACAAATAGAAAGATATGGTCTTGGAACTCGGAATATTGAAATTAATATATCAGAAGATGAAAGAAAAACACTTCAAGAAGAAATTTTGCTAGAAAAGGTAAGTGTAGCAAATGAAAAAAAAGAAGAAAGTCCCGTTATAATGGGGGTACATAAAGATGGAGATGTTATAAAACTTAATAATATTTTGGGTGAAGTTAAAAATATAATTGTGGAAGTATATATTTTTAGTAAAGAAGTAACTGAAAGACAAGGAAAAAAAGGACCAATATTTATTATGAACTTAAAGGTTAGTGATAAGTCTGATAGTTATTTAATGAAGATTGTTAGATTTAATGAAGAAGAATTTAGCGCTTTAAATAAAAGGCTAAATGTTGGTTCTTGGTATAGAGTTCATGGACATATGGAAATGGATGATTATTTGCATCAAATGGTTATTAATGCTAGGAATATTGAGGCCATTTCTTCAAAAGATGAAAAAGTTAAAGATGATTATCCTGAAAAAAGAGTGGAACTTCATGCTCATACTATGATGAGTATGATGGATAGTGTTGTACCTACATCTGGTCTTGCTAAATTTGCTATTGGTTTGGGACATAAAGCTGTAGCTGTAACAGATCATAATTCACTTCAAGCTTATCCGGATATTTATAATGCTTTACAAAAAGTTAATAAAGGTAAAGAAGATAAAGATAAGTTTAAGGCTTTGTATGGAGCTGAGTTAAATGTTGTTGATGTTGAATCAAATATAGTATTTAAAAATAAAGAGTTTCCATTATTTGACCAAGAATATGTTGTATATGATACTGAAACTACTGGGTTAAATCCTGGTATTGATCAGATGATTGAAATTGGGGCTGTAAAGGTAAAAAATGATGAAATAATTGATAGGTTTGATGAACTTATTGCATGTGATAGACCTCTTCCAAAGATAATTACTGAACTTACAAATATAACAGATGAGATGTTAGTGGGTTGCGATACTGAAGAAAATGTAACAAAAAGGTTCTTGGAGTTTTGTGGGGATTTACCACTTGTTGCTCACAATGCTAGTTTTGATATATCGTTTGTTAGTAAAGCTTGTAAAAAATACAATTTAGGTGATTTTAATAATACTGTTGTTGATACAATGGGTCTTGCAAGAAATATGTATCCAGATTGGCGTAATCATAAACTTTCTACATTAGTTAGAAATTTAAATGTTGAATGGGATGAAGATAAACACCATAGAGCAGATTATGACTGTGAAGGAACTAGTAAATGTTTTTATAAAATGTTATATGAATTAAAAGGACAAGGTTATAAAACTACATTAGATTTAGAAAAATTGGCTGATAAGGAAAATGCTATTAAGTTTGCAAGACCATTTCATTTAACTGTTATTGCTAAAAATCCAGTTGGGTTAAAGAATTTATTTAAGATAATTAGTTTAGCAAATACTAAATACTTATATAAGGGTAAGGATGGTAAAATACCTAGAACTGATTTAATGGAATTAAGAGAAGGTTTAATTATTGGTTCTGGTTGTGTTAATGGGGAAGTTTTTGATAAAGGTTATGGTTTAACTGATGATGATTTAAAAGATTTAATGAATTTTTATGATTATATTGAGGTTCAACCATATTCTGCATGTACTCATTTAATTGGAGAAGATAAAAAATTTCATAATGTAATGGAATATAATGGTTATGTTTCAAGATTAGTTAAACTTGCTAAGAGTATGGGAAAAATGGTTTGTGCAACTGGTGATGTTCATAATTTAAGACCTGATGATTTAATTTATCGTAAAGTTATTGTTCATCAAAAAACTAATGGTAAGATTCATCCTTTGAATAGAGAAGGAATTGAAATACCTAATATGTATTTTTTGACTACACAAGAAATGCTTGATGCTTTTTCATTCTTGGGTGAGGATTTAGCTAAAGAAATTGTTATTACAAATACTAATAAAGTTGCTGATATGGTAGAGCATTTACAAATTATTAGGGATAAGTTGTATACACCGGTTTTGGAAAATAGTGCCGAAGTTACTAAGGAAATGGTTTATAATAAAGCTCATGAAATATATGGAGATCCACTTCCTAAGAATATTGAAGAAAGATTGGAAGCTGAACTTGCTGGTATTATTGGTGGTGGTTATGACGTTATTTATTTGATTGCGGAAAAACTTGTTAAAAAATCAAATGAAGATGGATATTTTGTTGGTTCACGTGGTTCGGTTGGTTCAAGTTTAGTTGCAACAATGATGGGTATTACTGAGGTTAATGGACTTCCTCCGCATTATGTGTGTCCGAATTGTAAGAAGTCTTATTTTGAAGATGAGAATGGGGAAAGTCTAGCTAGTATTTATCCATCTGGGTATGATATGCCTGATAGAACTTGTGAATGTGGAACTAAATTAAAAAAAGAAGGACAAGATATGCCTTTTGCAACATTCCTTGGATTTAAAGCTGAAAAGGTACCTGATATTGACCTTAATTTCTCTGGGGATAATCAAGCTGATGCTCACAATCATGTTAAAGTATTGTTTGGTGAAGATCATGCTTATCGAGCTGGTACTATTTCGACGGTTGCTGATAAGACAGCGATTGGTTATGTTAGAGGTTATTGTGAAGATAAAGGTATTATTTTAAATAATACAGAGATTGAGAGAATTGCTATTGGATGTACTGGAGTTAAGAGAACTACTGGGCAACATCCGGGGGGTATTATTGTTATTCCTCAGTATATGGATGTATTTGATTTTACACCATATCAATATCCTGCAGATGAACCAGATAGTACTTGGTATACGACACATTTTGATTTCCATGCAATTCATGATAATGTATTAAAGCTTGATATTCTTGGTCATGATGATCCGACGATGCTTAGATATTTAGGAGATACAACAGGAATTGATATAAAAGAAGAAATTCCTTTTGATGATCATAACATTATTAGTTTATTTACTTCACCGAAAGCTTTGGGGGTAACGGAAGAACAAATTTTATGTAAGACTGGAACTTTAGGTATTCCTGAGTTTGGTACAAATTTTGCTATAAATATGCTCCTTGAAATTAAACCAACTCATTTTGCAGATTTAGTTAAGATTGCGGGGCTTTCTCATGGTACCAATGTATGGCAAGGTAATGTGCGTGATTTAATTGTTAATAATGTTGCATCATTTGATCAAGTTGTTGGTTGTCGTGATGATATCATGGTTAGTTTAATTAATTATGGGTTGGATCCTTCGCGTGCATTTAAAATATCTGAGTTTGTTCGTAAAGGAAAAGCTAAGAAAGAACCTGATACATGGCTTGAACATGTAGCTTATATGAGAGAATTTAGTGTACCTGAGTGGTTTATTGAGTGTTGTAGAAAAATTGAGTATATGTTTCCGAAGGCTCATGCTTGTGCATATGTGATGATGGCTTATAGAGTTGCTTGGTTTAAAGTTTATTATCCACTTTATTATTATTCTGCATTCTTTAGTATAAGAAGAAGTGATTTTGATGTTAATGCAATGCTTAAAGGTTATGATGGGATAAAACGTAGACTTATTGAAATAAAAGAAAAAGGTTTTGGAGCAAGTGCAAAAGAACAAGCAGTAGGGGATACTTTAGCTGTTGCACTTGAAATGCTTGCACGAGGATTTACTTTTAAAAATATTGATATTACAAAATCTTTAGCTAAAACATTTTATATAGATGAAGAAAATAAGTGCTTGTATTTACCATTTATGGCTGTTGATGGTTTAGGTGAAAACGTTGCAAATAAGATAGTTGAAGAAAGAGATAAGAAACCATTTTATTGTGTAGAAGATTTTCAAAATAGAGGTAAAGTTAATCAAACAACAGTTAATGCATTAAGAGAACTTGGAGTATTTAAAGATATGCCTGAGTCTGCTCAACTTAGTTTGTTTTAGATGATTATTATAAATTTTAAATTATATATTTAACATTGGATTTTATAAAGATAATAAGTTGGAATCATTAAAGAGTAAAATGTAGGATTAATTTCTTACATTTTTTTCTTTTGTTTACGGGAAAAATATGTCGCTAGAAAATGTCGTTCTTTTGGCGACCTTTTTTAATATATTATATGTTATTATATTTGTGTTGAAAGAAAGAAGTTTAATAAAAATAAATTGTATTGAGTTGACAAAATGCAAAATATATGATGACATGAATATGTACTTAGGAAATATAAGTATACAGATGATTATATCTGTCTGAGAATGTCTTTCGCATTGGTGAGGTTTTCGTGTAACAAAATTAACTCATATTGACTCAATATATAAAATATTGGGTTTTTTGTTGTGTTTTTTGAAGGGAGTAGGTTATTTATGAAAATAGAAACGGGATATTTGTATCATATAAAGGATGAGTATTTTAAAATTGTTAATGATAAACATTTGATGTTAAATCATAAGAATAATAAAACAAGACCGTCATATTTTGTGCTGAATGATGAAAATATATTTTGGCTTATTCCTTTTAGTTCTAAAATAGAAAAATATAAAAAAATAATTCATGATAGTTATAAGAAATATGGTAGATGTGATTTTATTTTAATAAAGAAGATTTTCAATAAAGATTCAGCAATATTAATTCAGAATGCTTTTCCTATTATAGAAAAGTATATTGATCATGTTCATAAGGAGGGAGATGAAGTATTGTGTTTAGATAAAAATTTACAAAATTTAATTTTTAAAAAGTTTAAGTTACTTATGAATTTAAAAAATAATGGTATAAATCTATTTGTAGTTGATATAGATAAAATAAAGAAAAAAATGTTGATGGAATTACAAAAAAACAAAATAAAGTGTTGACAAAATGAAAATAAAATGTTATTATTGAGTTGTCCTTGAAATACTAAGGATGTAGATATTATTATCTACCTGATAAATGTATCTCGCTAAGTGAGAGTCGCGTGTAATAAATTATCTCACATACAACTCAATATATAACATATTGGGTTTTTCTGTATAGTTTTAAAGTTTGATGCAAATAAGACTTGAAGAAAATAATAATTTATTTTATAATTAATATAGAGTAGAAGGAGAAGTTGTATGAATATATGAAAAAAAGTACAAAAATAATGATTTTAAGTTTGTTGTCTGTAATATTTGTATTGTTACTGGTACTTGGAATTACTAAGGCTTTTATGAAACCAATTGAACAAGGAGGTAACATAACTGAAGTAAGTTTAAATAGTTGTGCCAAAATAAAACTTACTAGTACAAGTAATGTTAATT
>CAKOKR010000020.1 GCA_934095965.1 uncultured Bacilli bacterium | reverse complement strand
AGATACATCTGATGTAGTAGTAGATATTAATGATGAAGTTGAACCAGAAGAAAATGTAGATGAAAGTAAAACTGAAGAAGTAGTAGAACCTGAAGTTATGGATTATGAAAGTGTTGATAAGGATTTAGAAGATTTAAAGCCTAAGCACGAAGAAAAATCAAGTGAATCTGTTGATGATGATACATTAGAAAATGATTTATTTGATTTAATAGATTCAATGTATGATAACAGAGAGGATGGTGATATTTAATGGAATTTTGGTTAAGTTTTTTACCAATAGTTATCTACTTATTATTAATTGCATTACTAACTATAGGTATTATTTTAGGCATTAAGACTATAATAACTATGAACAAGTTAGAAAAAGTAGTAGATAATGTAAATGAAAAAGTTGAATCATTAAATTCTATATTTAGTATTATAGATTTTACAACTGATAAGATTGCTTCATTTACTGATAAGGTAGTGGAAGTAACTGGAAATTTATTTAGTAAAATATTATTTAGAAAAAAAGGAAAGGATAAGGTGGATGAATAATATGAAAAAAAGTGGATTTGGAAAATTTGTATGTGGAGCTGCGATTGGAGCTGGATTAGGATTGTTATTTGCTCCAAAAAGTGGTAAAGAAACTAGAGAAGATTTAAAAAAGAAATTTGATGATGTAATGGAAGATGTTAAAAGTATAAAAGCTGAAGATGTTAAAGAAAGCATTACAAAAAAGGTAAATGAACTTCAAAAAGAATTAAAAGATTTAGACAAAGAAAAAGCTTTAAAAATTGCAAAACAAAAAGCAAAAAAAATAGAAAAGAAAGCTGATGAACTTTATAAGTTAGCTGTAGAAAAAGGTACACCAGTAATTGAAAAGAGTGTTAATGAATTAAAACAAGCTACTGCAGAAACACTAAAGAAAATTGTTGCAAAACTTGAAGAAGAAGAAAAATAACAAAGAGCAAAGTTGCATCTTTGTTTTCTTTTTGGTATAATTTTTGTATTGGAAGTGAGTTTATGCAATATGATGATGTGTTAAATGAAGAATTTTTTCCAAGAATCGGAGTAAGTAGTGAAGAAGCTTTCAAATTGAAAGAGACTATAGAGAATAGTAAAACTATGAATAGTTATAAAATACTTAGTATGAGTTTAAGAAATAATGGGGATTTTATAATGGCTAATGGTTTTGGTTATGGAAAAGATAATATTACATTTAGAATAATTATATTTGATTTAAGTGATAGTTATGAAATGCGTTTTAGAGTTGAAAATGAAAATAGTCATGAAGTAACATATAATGTTGAAGTATTTTTAAAAAATGAAAGAAATAGATAATATATCATGAGATTTTCACAATTTATATTTATACTTTAGGAGGTAGGTGATTTTATGCGTGTTTTAGTTGTAGATGATGAAAAATTAATTAGAGATGTAATAAAAGAATATTTGTTACTTGAAAATATTGAAGTAGATGAAGCAGAGAATGGGTTACAAGCTGTAGATAAAGTTAAACATAGTGATTATGATATAATTATTATGGATATTATGATGCCTAGGATGGATGGATATACTGCATGTAGAGAAATTAAAAAAATAAAAGATATTCCATTTATTATGTTATCTGCAAGAGGGGAAGAATATGATAAGTTAATTGGTTTTGATTTAGGAATAGATGATTATGTTACAAAACCTTTTAGTCCGAAAGAATTAGTTGCAAGAATTAAAGTGATTACAAAGAGAAAAGATGTTGCTAGTAATGTATTTGAAATTCAAGGTGTTAGATTAGATGATATTGCTCATGATGTATATGTAGAAGGTAAAAAGATTTATTTAACACCGAAGGAATATGAATTACTTAAGTATTTTTTTGATAATAAAAATATAGCTTTATCTAGAGAAAATTTACTTAACCATGTCTGGGGATTTGATTTTTATGGTGATGATAGAACTGTTGATACTCATGTAAAAACTTTAAGAAAACATTTAGGTAAATATAAAAATTTAATTGTTACAGTTCGTGGAATGGGATATAAACTTGAATATGAAGAAAAGAAAGAAAACTAGTATACAAGCTAAAACATTAATATTTTTATTGGTATTTAATGTTGTTATAATTGGATTACTTTGGTTTAGTGAGATAACTGTTTTAGATATTTATTATGAAAAAGAACAAATTGATATAATGAATCATATTGCTAATACAATAGAAAATACTGATGAATTAGAATTAGTTACTAAATTACAAGACATTGCATATCAAAATGATGTATGTATGTTGCTTACAAATGATAGTGAAATACTTGGTGGATATAATTTAAACATGAATGGTTGTGTTTTAAAAAGTAATGGCAATAAAATGAAAAAATTAATGAATTCATTTATTGGGTCAAAAGAAAATTTTAAAGCATATAGATTTATAAATGAAGAAAAGAAAGTATCTGCATTATTATATGGAGTAAGGTATGATAATAGTTATGTGTTTATTTATTCCAATTTACAAGATATATCAGATTTTACATTACTTATAAAGAAACAATTATTGTATGTATGTATTTTAGGTTTAATTGTAGCAGTTGCATTTTCTATATTTTTATCAAAAAGAATTACAGAGCCAATTACCAAGATTACTAAAAAAGCAAAAAAAATGGGTATGGGTAATACAGAGGTTGTTTTTGAAGAATCTGGAATAAAGGAAGTTGATGAATTATCTGAGACATTAACACAAGCTCAAAGAGAAATGGCAAAAACTGATGAATTTCGTCGTGATTTAATGGCAAATGTTTCACATGATTTGAAGACTCCACTTACAATGATTAAAGCCTATGCTGAAATGATCAGAGATATTTCTTATAAGGACCCTGAAAAAATGAATGAACATTTAGAAATAATTGTTGATGAAACAGATAGATTAACAGTGTTAGTTAATGATATACTTGATTTATCAAGAATGCAGTCTAATGCTGATACATTATGTTTAGAAAAATTTGATTTATCCAGTGATATAAAAACTATAGTAAATAGATATCAAATTATTAAAGAAACTGAACAATATAATATAATTTTAGATATGCCTGATCAAATAATGGTTAAAGCTGATAAAAAGAAACTTAATCAGGTAATATACAATTTAATTAATAATGCAATTAATTATACGGGTAGTGATAAAACTGTAACCCTCAGAGTTACTAAACATAAAAAATATTATCTTGTGGAAATTATAGATACTGGAAAAGGTATTAAAGAAAGTGAGATACCATATATTTGGAATAAGTATTATAAAAATGATAAAAATCATCAAAGAAATGTTGTATCGACGGGACTTGGTTTATCAATTGTTAAAGAAATACTTGAATTACATGGTTATGAATATGGTGTAAAAAGTGAGTTAAAAAAAGGTTCAACATTTTATTTTAAAATTAAAATATAAAACTTTCATATGTTCAACATAAAATTTTCATATTTCTTTGTTATTATTATATTGTAACAAAGGAGGGATGTTATATAAGATAAAAAAACTGGTTTATTAAAATATAAACTATACACAATTAACATATAAACTCAAAAACTCACACTTTTTTAAGGGAAGCTTTTAGCTTCCTTTTTGTATTATAAAAGAATAGTTCTTTATTAGAGCTATCCTTATAAATTAGTTTGGAAGAATTACACCCCACCCATTTACTACTGTTCTTCCATTTTTTATTGGAATACCATATGCATTCTTAGGATTATTTAATAATTTATTGTTAACCACTAATTGAGTTGATGCACCACCATCTAAGTTTGCTGCATTAACTACACCATATTTAAGTAAAAAATCAATGCAATCATCAAAGGTTATTCCCCGATATGAAGCTCCTTCAGTAACTAAAAAAATAATAATACCATCTTTTCTTTGAGCTATAATATTTCTTGATGCATAAGAAACTTTTAAATTAGTTTTTCTAACTCCATCTTGAATTAAAAATGGACCAAATTCTAAGGCATCACGCATTCCTTGTTTTATTGCTTCTTCCCCGGTCGCATGAATAAGCATTAATTTATTATCATTACTCATTCCAATTAAATCTGATTCATGGTTGTGACTTTGATATATAATTTTACCATTTTCAATAATATATCCGAATGGAATATCCTTGCTAACAACGCCATCATCATAGAATCCACCACCATTAACACCAATTACAGCATTATAATTTTTTGTCATATCTAAAATATTATCTTTACCACTATTGTTTGCAGTTTTAAAAGCATGTGATTTCATAATTCTAACTGTACTTGGATCATATACAACTACTAACCAACCTTTGTTATTTGCAACAGTTACATCAATTATTTTGTAATAATCATTATCATCTTTATTTAATATTTGTGCTTCATATTCATTATCATATAATTTGTTAGTATTTGTTTTAATAAATCTATTTTCATTTAATTTAATTGTTTCATATTCAAATGTTTTAGTTTTATTTTCACTTTTTAGTAAGTAACTAATTATGTCATTTTTAAAAAATGAAGTTATTAAAAATAGTGAAATTAGAAATATATTTATTATAATAAGTATTTTAGTTTTCATATATAAACTCCGTAATATTCTTTTTAGATACTTCGATGATGTATCTTGTATTATGTTTTTTGTTATTATCAATGTATGTTATTTCTTTTCCATATGTTATATTAAAATTATTTATTTTATCTTGCAAGTAATAATCAGTATATGTATTATCAAGTTTTAAATCATTTAGTGATGGAATATATATTTTATCTATTATATTTTTATAGCTTATGTAATTATTTAAATAATCATTTACTTCATCATATGTTAAATCTTTGATTACTTTTTCACTTAGTAACTTATAGTTATTTGTTGTATCAATTATAATATATTCGTCATTATCTTTTTTTATTTTGCTACCTAGTGATAGAGTAGACGAACCAATTTTATATGGATTATTTAAAGAACCATCACCTTCGGTATATAAAATATTATTATTTATTGTTATAACAGGTCTTATTTCATAGTAATTTTTATTATCTACATTACTTATGTTATTATTTATGGCAATTGTATTTTCATTATTAAGCCACATTTTTTCATCTTTTTTTGTAATAAATGATTCGTCATTTTCAAATGAATTAAAATAGTCATATATAGAAAGTAAGTTTATGTATTCATCATTTTTAAATACATTACATTTGATATTGTTATTTTCTTCGATGTTGTTTAGACATATTTTATTTTTAACTAATACTTTGTTATCAAGGTTATTATATAAAGTTTCAAATGTTTTCTTTGTATCATTTTGAGGCAAAACATTTATATAATCATCAAGTATCATTGTAATTGTAGAATCACTATTTATTTTAATAATTCTCCATGTAAGATTATTAAATAATACATAGTTGTTTGTTATATTTCCACGAAATGTGTAATTATTGTTGTTATTTTCTAGAATATAATTTGCTAGATATGTTGTGTTTTTGTAATCATCATATATATTGAATACATTAATTGATATTAATAATGTTGCAATTATAGCAATAGCCACGAGTAAAATATTTTTTGTTTTCAACTTCATCACCTTATATGAATAATGATAACATAGATTTTAGGACTTTTCAAATAAAATAATTTGCTATATAATTATTGTAGAGGTTATCATATGAAAGCTGTGAGAAATATATTTTTAGGTTTATGTGTTATTTGTGGTTTATTTTGGTATTATTATAAGGGTGAGTTTACCATTAATGATATTGAAGAGAATTTTGTTGATAATAGTACAATGGTAAATAGAGAAACAACTTTTCAAATTAGTAATTGTTTAAATGAACCATATAAAAGTGAGAAAATAGATGAGTTATTTAATGAACTTAAAAACACATATGTAAATCGTGGTATTGCTGTTTCATTTAAAGATTTAAATAATAATTATGAACTTAATTTTAATGAAAAAAAGATTTATTATTCTGCAAGTGCTTCCAAGGTATTTGATGTAATTTATATTCTTGAAAATAATATTGATTTAACTGAGTCTTTAGTTTATAGACCTGATATTGATATGAAGGGTAGTGTGGGCATGAAAAAACATAAATATTATGATAAAGTTACTTTACTTGAATTAATTTCCCATTTACTTAGGTATAGTGATAATACTGCTCATTATATGCTTATTGAATATATTGGTGTTGATAACTTAAAAAATTATTTTAAAGAATATAATTTAAATATTACTGTTGATGATCCATTTGTTAGAAACTATACCGCAACCTTAGCAAGAATTTCGATTGAAAGACTTTATAATTTACTTAATTCTGATAATGAAGATTATAAAACAATTAAAGATTCAATGAACAATAATAATATGAATAGTTTAAGTTTTGATAATATTTTAATAAATCATAAATATGGTTGGTATGAAAGTACTTATCATGATATTGGTTTTTATGATAGTGATAATCCTTATGTAATTGCAGTTTTAACCACGAGTGGAAGTAGTGATTATAATTATGTGGTAAATGACATTAGTAAGAAAATATATAATATTTATACTAAAAATTTAGAGTTGAAAAGGGAATATTGCTCTAATATATAGGGAATTTTGCAAAAGTTTTGTCGACGTTTGTCGAAATGCTTGCATCTATATAAAATATATGTATAATAGTCGTCATTGGAAGGAGAAATAATAATTAAGTAGGGTCGGCAGGATCCGAAATTGGTCTGTGGAGGGATAATTACCCTTTGAAGCAGAAAGCGTACTGCCGTGAGGCAGTGCAATATTCATAAAAAAAGAGAACCATGAATAATGGTCTCATCTAAAATATAAGAATATGAATATCGATAGGAGTAGACAATATATTGAAAAATAATGTAATTTACCTTTCTTAACATAATTACTTAACCATTTATATGAGATATATGTTACTACTCCAGCGGTAATCATACCTAAGGAATATGGGACTAAAAGTGTTGATAACTCAGGTGTGTTAATTAAATCACTAACACCTAAAATCATCGTAGCAACACTTACTGGAAAGTAGAGAATAAATGTATATTTTAAAGCTGTTTCTCTTTTTAAATTACATAACAAGCATGCAACTAAGACTGTGCCACTTCTACTTATTCCAGGAATAATTGTTACCATTTGAAATAAACCTATAATGATAGCATCCTTCACTGTAATGTCATAATCAGATTTATTTCCTTTTATGTTTCTAACAATGAATAAGGCTAGTGCTGTTATAAGAAATGCAATTGCTAATCCTTTTAGGTTATATAAACTTTCTAGTTTATCTTTAAAAAGTAACCCAGTAATTCCAACAGGAATAGTACTTATAACAATTAACCAACAGTATTTAAACTTATTCTTGTTTTCGTTTCTTTTATCTTTATTAAATATATAGATGAAGAATGAAGAAACTAATTCCTTAATATCCTTCCAAAAAATTATGAATATAGCAACGAATGAACCAAAGTTAGAAATAATTTCAAAGTTCAAACTGTTAAACATGTTGGTGTTAAACAAATTTTTGAACAAGAAAATATGTCCAGAACTTGATATCGGTAATGGTTCAGTTAATCCTTGAATTAACCCTAGAATTATGTATATTATTGTATTCATCAAAATCTTATCTCCTTTCTAATATATATGATTCTTTAATTGTTTTCTTGAATTTTTTTAACTGAATATTCTTCACCAAATGTATTAACAGTCGCTTTTTTTATTGTAATGTTTTTCTTAAGTTTTCCAGTTTGATTATCTTCAACAGTTGCATTCTTCTCAATTTCTTCAATAACTTCCATTCCTTCGATAACTTTTCCAAAAGCAGCATATTTGTTATCTAGAGAAGCATGCACAGATTCTGAATCATCAAGTACAATAAAAAATTGCGAACCAGCTGAGTTTGGCATATTAGTTCTAGCCATGGAAATAACACCTTTGTCATGTTTTAATGTGTTTTTATTATAACTATTTTCAGAAAATTCACCTTTGATTGTGTATCCAGGTCCTCCGGTACCATCTCCATTTGGATCTCCGCCTTGAAGAACAAAGCCTGGTACTAATCTATGAAATGTATTGTTATCATAAAAACCATTTTCAACTAAGTTTACAAAGTTTGAAACAGTATTTGGAGCATATTTTGGATATAATTCAATTTTAATTGTTCCATAATCAGTTATTTCCATTGTTACAATTGGATTTTCAACACTTTTTCGACATCCTGTTAAGAGTATTAAACTCATTATTAAAAATATTACCTTTTTCAAATTTATCACCATAAACATTTTAACATCTTTCTAATAATTAAACAAGATTTATCATATAATATTACATGATAAAAAATTTATTAGGGTGTATTTTAATAAGTATTGGTTTATTTTTAATTATAATTTATTTAAATTTATTTGTTTATGGGTATACATTTTTCAAATTTGTTTACTTTATTATTAGAAAAGGAATTATTCTTTTTATAATAGCTGGTTTATTTTTAATTAGAAAGGGTGAGAAAAAATTATGAATTATTATTATGATGTAATATTGAATTTTTCAGAAGAGGTAATTTTCTTTTATGAATGGGAAGAAACCGATACCTTGGAATATTTTAAAAAAATACCCTTGATTTTGGTGAACTCGAAACAATATAAGGAAATTATATCTCATAATATTCAAGTAAACCAAGAATTTTTAGAATCAATCAAAGGAAAGGCTAAATCTAATCTTGGTGACTCCTTATATGTGGTAGTTTTTGCAGATAAAAATGGTGCAACAGCAATAGAGTTTGATGCATCAGGAAAAAGTATTTTAAGGAGTTCGTTACTTCCAATTGATGAGGTCAATATTAATGAAATTATTTATACTTTAAACACCAAAAAATTAGACTACGAAGTTCTAAACCAAATTAAATACAACGATTCCTTAAGGTATGAGAAAAAACTTCGTTTAATTATTAAAACAGAAATTAATAGTTTAAAACGAAAAAATGATAATTTAAAATTAAAATACCTATATATGGAATGGTTTAATAAAGAACCTTTAAGCACTGATGTAAGTCTAGAAATGCTTGAATCTATTGATAATGAAGCAAGTGAAACTTTGTACAAGTTATATGATTTAATTAAACTAAGCTACAATAATGTATAAATTTTTAAATTTTGATGATACTATTAGTAGAAAGGTTTTGATTTTATGAAAAAAATATTCGGAAGTTTAATAATTGTTTTATCCTGTATATTAATGGTAGGTTGTTCGTGTAGTAAAAAAACCGCAAAAGGTGCTGTTGAAGATTATCTAAATCAATATAAGAGTCTAAGTTCAAATGTTATCAGTGATATAAACAAAGTTGTTGATAACGAAGACTTAACTGATACTCAAAAAGAGAAATATCGCGATGTTTTAAAAAGACAATATCAAGATATGAAATATGAAGTAACAAATGAATCTTATGATGGTGATAATGCAACAGTTGAAGTTAAAATAACCGTGTATGATTACTACAAAGTTAGCAAAGATGCAAATACGTATCTAAATAATAACCAAGATGAATTTAAAGAAAATGGAACTTTTAGTAATTCATTATTTATGGATTATAAATTAGATAAAATGAAAAATGTAACTGACACAGTCGAATATGACATCACTTTTAATGTGACGAAAGATGATAATAACAATTATAAGGTAAGTGATGTATCACAATCAGATTTAGAAAAAATTCACGGAATTTATAATTATGAAAGTAAATAAGTGTAACATTTGTTTACTTTCTTTTTCTTTTGTGGTAAAATAATTCTCACAAAGCAGGGATGTATGGTTTTATGAAATTATTTAATTGGTTATTTAAAAATAAAAATATAACATCTAGTGCCAATCTTGTATGTATCCAAGATATTATTTCTATGCCTGATAAAAAATTTTATCAAAACCATTCTGATGACTACAAAAAATATTATAACATCTATATGAGTATTTTATCTAAATCAAAAAGTATAACTAGTATAAATTTAAATATTGATGATAAAGACATAACTTTTTATAGCAACATCATAACCAATCTTTCTTTAAAACTTGATTATATAATAAATCCCGTTAATCAAAGTGAAGACCGTACCAAAGAAGGTTTAACTTTAATTGCATCTAAATTTCTTTACTACAAAAATGAAATGACAAACTATAAAGATGCCTTATTTATTAGATGGAAAGTCTTAGAAAATATATTAAATAGAAAGGTATTTTTATCATATAACAAAAAATGTGCTATTAACAATGAAATTAATAATATTACGGGTAAAATAGTAGCTTTATCAAGTACCATTCATGCTATAGACTTAGAAATAATAAACTATTATGACATGATGAGTTTGTATGAAATAAAAGGTGATGAGTATTATCTTCGTGACAAAAGTTTCATTTTAAAAAAATATCTTGATGCTTTCAATATAAAAAACACTAACGAAAGAAATTTTAATGATTCAATAAGCAGTGTACTTCATCAAGAAATATTAATTACTGAACAAATTTTAAAAGAAAACACTTTGAAAGACATATCAAAAAAAATTAATGGAGATGAAATAAATTTTGACACAATAGATGAATTTATTACAAAAGCTCAAGCAATCAAAGACTTATATAATAATGAAATGGGTAATAATTTAATAAGCAAACTTTATTCTTTAAAATATGATTTAATAAAAAAATATTATCAAGATAACGTAATAGTTGATAAAACCTTTATTAATGATACTGATGATGAACTTGAATATTTTGCTAATAGATTAAGATTTGATTTTAATAATATAATAAAAGATAAAGATGGTTCGTTATCTAGTGTTTATACTACTAACAAAAGGGAAATACTTATTCTTTTAAAAAGTATGGTAACTAATGACATGCAAGGTTTATTATATGATAAATTTACATTAAGTTTTTTATTTAATATAACGAGTATTGATAAGCTTAAATATTTATTTGATAACACTTATATCAAAGAAGATACTTTTATTATGTCTAATTATGAATTTGATAATCATAAAATATCACTATCTAGTTTTCTTCGCTTGATGCATAATGTTACTACAATTAAAGAAGAATATTATACTGAATATTTTAAAAAATCAACAGGTTCATTTTCTTTACAATCATATCAAAGACAAGTAAATAAAATATTAGAAAGAAATAAATATAGTAAATATTTATATTTTTATCAAACTTATTTAAAGAATAATAATATTTACAAATTTTATGATGGAATGAAAACATTAAGAAATGATGAACCTCATTCATTCCTAGAATTTTGTGAATATATGAATAATTATGATGACATGATTGATAAAGATAGATATGTACATAATGCTTATTCAATGAAATGGGCAAAGGAGATATATTTTTCAGATACTTTAGAGACTGCTAGTTTTGGTTATTATCCTCTTGTCGTTGATCGTTTACATTTAAATCAGGGTTTAAAAACAATTTTTTTTGATGCCAATCAAGTTTTAAATATTTATATTCCATCTTCTGTTGAACAAATATACTGTAGTTATTATTTAAACGCTAGAAATTATATATTTACTGATTATGAAAATTCAAAATTAATACATAGCCATTATTTTTTTGAATTTTTACGTGGTCTTTCTCAATCTAGAGTAAAGAATAATAAACTTCCATCTACATTAAAATTTATTGATTCTAATGGTAATGTTCATTCATTTAAATTTGATTTACATTATTCACCAGACATTGAAGATTACTATAATAATCTTATGAATGAACTAAATGTACCTGTATTAAAACGAGGTAAGTAATGAAATTATTTAATTGGTTATTTAAAAATTCTTTAAAATCTAATAATGTTAATCTTGTTAATTTGCAAGATTTCATTAAAATACCTTCATCTTCATTTTATAATGAACACTCTAAAGAATATCAAAAATACTATAAGGAATACACCAAAGTATTAAATGAAAAAAGAAGTTTAACTTCCGTTGATATAACAATAAATGAAGATATAAATTTACATATCAATAATATAACTAGATTAATTTTAGAGCTTGATAACATTCTTGATTCCGTAAATAACAATGCAAAAAGAAACAACATTGATTTAAAAATAATAATTTGTAAATTAAAGTATTACATGATGGAACTAAATGATTACAAAGATAAATTATTTATAAAATGGAAAGTGTTGAAAGACATAAATAAAAAAATATTCTTAAGTAATAACAAAAGATGTGCCATAAATGAAAGAATAAATAAAATTATATATGAACTTGTTATTGTAAATAGTAATATGAATGCAGTAAACTTAGAAATAGGTACATATCTAAAATTAATAGATGCATCAAACATTAAAATGATTGATAATACCGATGAATTTTTAACTAAAAGATGTAATATGTTAAAAGAGTATCTTAGATTATTTGACATTACTTACAATAATGAAAATGTAAATATAGAAAGTATTGTTTACATGGAAATACTTCTTGAAAAATATTTTGTCACTCATGATGTTGTAAATAGTGTAAAGCAAGATATACCAAATATACATAAATACAATAATAGTTACTTAGTAAATGACTTAATAAATAAAGTTATTGCATATAAAACCTTTACAAATAAAGATGTTAGTGATTTACTTAAAGAGTTAGTTAATATTAAATTTGATATTTTAACTAACATGTTTTATCATGATAATTATAAGTCTGATTTTATAAATATTGATAAAATGAATGAACTTGAGTTTTCATTTTTTGAAACTAAGATAATTGAATATCTAAATAAAAGTAAATATAAGTATGAAAATGAGACTTTTGATATTATTCAAAAAATTCTAAAAACTGAAAATGGATATGATATGAAAGATATATTGAGTAATCCATTGAAACTTTATTTGATATTTGGTTTTCAATACAATGAAACTAGAATTTTTGAAAAAATTAAGGTAGAAACTAAAAGGTTCCCAATTGTTGAACAAAGTACTTATACATATACTTTCGAAGACAAAATATCTCTTTTAACTTTATTTAGATTATTTTATCATCAATTAAATTTTACTTATGAAGATATAAAACTTTTGAAATCACAAGAATCTTTTAAAACTGAAAAAATTTTTTGCTTGACACTTGAGCAAATAAAAGGTTTATGTGTTGGTTATAATAATTTATTTTTGTTATTTCAATTATTTTGTACTATTCCAAAATATAAATTTGAACAATATTTATATGATGAAATGAAAATAGCAAACTTTCAAAATCATGGTCTTAGTTTTTATTCACATCATGAAATGGATAAAATAAAATTTTATCAAGAATTATTTTCTGTTAAGAATGTTAATTATTATACACCTTTTTATGTAAATAAAGAGTTGGAGTGTCTTGATTTTAGTGTAGGTGAACCATATAAAAATCTTGTTAAGTGCTGTGGAATGGACTTTCATTTAAATAGTGAGACTTTAAAATCTGTTACTATTAATGTACCTGTTAAATCTATAATAAATATAAATCCCTTTCTTGAAGAGTTATTTGTTTATTCAAAAGTTGAAAAAATAGTATTTGAAAATTTTGAAAACTCAATTATTTTACATAATCGTAAAAAATTAAGAATATTAATTCGTAGTATGTTTTATTCAAATTTTAATAATAATGATGGTGATGTATTATTTATTTTAAAAAGTTATTATAATTTAGCATTTAAAAACAAGAGAATAGATTACTTAACAATTAATGTTAGTAAAATAGTTAAAAGAATAAACCAAAGATTGCCTTTAGATAAGATAATTGATATTGTTACCGAAGAAGTAATAAGAAAAATTCCAAAAGAACCAATAAAAGAACAAACTGATACTTTGTTGAAATAAGTATCAGTCTTTTGGTTCTCTTTTTTTTGCAAGAGGTAAGTCATATGAATAATGATGTGCTACCACAATAGAATCTTCTATTTTTTGAATCAATGGTTTATTACTATTTTCTATACTTGCAAAATCATCTTGTATTCTTTTCTTTGTTTCTTCATTTTCAATTGTATTAAATAATGGTATTAAGTCAATCGCAGATGTATCTTCTGGATAAAAACTTAGTGTTGTTAATTTTTTTAGGCATTTGTAAATATTGAAAAAATAATAATTGCCATTAAATATTTTTATTTCATGTTCTTTAATAAAACTTTGAATTGTTTTGGTTGCTTCCTTAATATTTATATTATCTAACTCAAATTGATCTGTTATTATTTTATAAATATGTCTTGGCTTTATTAAATGATTTTCATATGCATAAATTGTTAAATCATAAATAGATTTATTTAAAAGATTTGTTGCATATTTATGTAAATTATATGGACTAGTTTTACTATTAATTAATGTGTTTTCTAAATCATTTTGAATAATGCATGGTGTAGTTAAATAATTTATTCCAAGTTTATAAGCAAGTATTGTATGTACGATTAGTTGTTCAACATTATCTGTTGGTAAATTAATAAAAAACACATCTTCAAGATTCATCCAATCTTTATTTGGATATGCATTAATAATGGAATTAAACATAATAAGTAAAACTTCATTAGCATTTTCACCCTCGTAAAGTTTGTTAACATAGTTTTGTAGCTTATGTATATTAATATTAAAATTTGTTAATGTTTTTATCTTAGTCATGGTATAGTCTCCTAACATTTTCTTTTTTATTTTGTTTTAAATTATTTAGTGTTCTTAAAACACTTTTAATTATTGCTTCCGGAGAATTATATTTATTTTCTATATCTATTATTTGTTCTTTTAAATTTTCTTTTAAGTTTTCATTGTTTCCATAAAGGATAATAAGAATTGTTTTTAGATCTCTAAAATCTTTATTAGAAAATACATATTTATTTTGATTACATTTAATCATAGTTCTATAAAATATGTTATAAATTTCAAATAAATTATTATTATCATTTACTAATATATTATATGTTTTATTTTGAACTTTATATAGACTTCTTAAAAAATAATTTTTTGTTTCAATATCCATATCTGGAGTATATAAATCTTGATAAATTATTTGAAAGAATTCTTGATAACAAAATATGTTACTTATTGCAACAGTATTAATTATTGCTGTATATAATGGTTCATCAAGTACAATTTTAGCATAATCTGCAAGATTTAATGGACTTTTTTGAAATTGTGATAATGTTGTTATAAGTTCACCACAGTACTCTGGGTCTTTATTTAAAAATTCTATTTTTAATTTGCTAGCAAGTATTGTAAATATCATTTGTTCATCAATACTAAAAACAAATTTAATATTTTCTTTAAACTTTGTTTCGTAAATTTCCCAGTTTTCATTTAAAACTATAATAGACTTTTTAAATTCTTTGATTAAAACTGGTTCAATCATAAAAATATTCTCATCACTTAATAAATCATGAGTTAATTTTGCTAAATAAAAGTTAATACTTCGCATAAAACCACCTGCATCTTAATTATATTCTATCATGGATATTTTTAAATGTAAATTCATAATGTTAAATAAAGGGGTAACATATGAAAAAAATACTTTGTTTTTTAGTGTTGTTGTTAGTGCCAGTAAAAGTTTTTGCAATTAGTGCATCAAGTTATATTGCATATGATTTAGATAATGATATTATTTATTATGAAAAAAACGCTGATGATAAAAAGCTGATTGCTAGTATTACAAAAATACTAACGGCGATAGTTACTATTGAAAATGTTGATATTAATAAATACGTTGAAGTAAGTGATGAAGTTTTAAAAGCTTATGGAAGTGCTATATATATTGAAGTTGGAGAAAAATTAACTATTAAAGATTTATTATATGGTTTAATGCTTAGAAGTGGTAATGATGCTGCTGTTGTTTTAGCTAAAAATGTTGCAGGTAACAATGAAAAATTTGCTAGTCTTATGAATAAGTTAGCAACTGATATTGGAATGAAGAATAGTTATTTTATAAATCCACATGGTTTAGAAGAAAATGATGGAAGTGGTAATACCTCAACTGCTAGAGATATGGCACTTTTAACAAAGTATGCTATGAAAAATAAAATATTTAGAGAAATATTTGGTACTAAAAAGTATACAGTTAAAACAAATTATAAGACATATAGTTGGACAAATAAAAATAAGTTATTATTAAGTGAAGATTATATAACTGGAGGTAAAACGGGATTTACTAAGAAAGCTCGAAGAACTTTAGTTACCACTGGAAGTAGAAATAATATTAATGTTGTTATAGTGACACTTAATGATGGGAATGATTTTTTAGATCATAAAAATATGTATGAAGAAATATTTAGAAAATATAAAAGTGTTAAAGTTTTAGATAAGAATAATATAAAAATAAAAAATGAAAAACTGTATAAAGATAATACATTATATTTAAATAATGATATATATGTATCTGTTTTAAGTGATAAAGATAAAATAGAAATTGATTATAATATGTATGATAAAAAAAGAAATAAAGACAATGATGTTGTAGGTAAAGTAATTATAAAATTAAATGGTAAAGTAGTTAGAGTTGAAGATATATTACTTAAAGTTAATGAAAATAATATAAAACATAAATCATGGTGGATTAAATTAAAGGAATGGTTAAAATGGTAAGTTATATTTGGTTTTCTTTGATAATTATTGGTATTGTTTATTCTTTTTTAACTGGTAATATTGGAAATATTAATGAAAGTATTTTAATAAATGGTAATAAAGCTTTAGAATTAATGTTATCTATTTTTCCAGTTATTGTGTTGTGGTCTGGAATTATGAAAATAGCTGAAGATGCTGGTATGCTAAAAAAGTTTGCAAAATTTTTAGAACCTGTTTTATCAAAACTTTTTCCAAGTGTACCAAAGGATGATCCATCTTTGGGTTATATTGCATCAAATATTGCAGCGAATATGATGGGATTAGGTAGTGCTGCTACACCTTTTGGTTTAAAGGCGATGGTTGAACTTCAAAAAATAAATGAAAAAAAAGATACAGCAAGTGTACCAATGATTACTTTTTTAGTTTTAAATACAGCTGGTGTTACAATAGTTCCAACAACAGTTTTAGCATTAAGAATTGCACATGGTTCCCTTAATCCATCTGAGATTATTATACCTGGTACAATAGCTACATTTTGTTCATGTATTGGAGCAGTATTAATTGATTACTTTATTAGAAAGAGAGGTAGAAAATGAATTATGCATCTAAAGTAGTTATTCCTCTTTTTGTATTTATTGTGGTTTTTTATGGTTTTATTAAAAAAGTTAATTTGTATGATTCATTTTTAGATGGTGCTAAAGAAGGTTTACAAATTTCTTTAAGTGTTTTTCCAAATGTTGTTGCAATGGTTTTTGCTATTAATATTTTTTTAGATAGTAATTTTGTATATGAAGTATTAGATGTTTTTAAACCTTTGTTAGAGTTTGTTAATATTCCTTTGGATATTCTTCCGATGGCAATACTTAGACCTATTAGTGGAACTGCCACATTAGCTATAATGAATGATATTTTTATAAATTATGGACCTGATTCATATGCAGGAAGACTAGCAAGTGTTTTACAAGGTTGTACAGATACTACGATTTATGTTTTAGCTTTGTATTTTGGTTCAGTAGGTGTTAAAAAAATAAGATATTCTTTAGGTGTTGGTTTAATTGCTGATTTAATTGGAATAACTGTTGCTTTTATTTTATCTTCATTATTTTTTGGTTAAAACTAAAGTAGGGTATGTACTTTTAAATTCTTTATATAAATCTTCTAAAGGTATTTTATCAGTTAAATTAAGTAACCATTCAAATTCTTTTTGAACAAATAATTCTTTTAGTTTTTCAATGTTTTCTTCATCAAGTTGTTGTATTCTAGTTGTGGTAATTCCAAGTAATGATGCTAGTTCTGTTTGAGTTAAAACCTCACAATTGTTAATTCCATAGATATGCATTAATACTTGTTTTCTATTTTCACTAAAGAAAGAATTTTCATTCATTATTTTTAATATTTCATCAATAATTGATTTAGTCATGATATTTTCTATGAATGAATCACTATAATAAGTTGTATTTTGATTTAGCTTATTAATATTTATTGTTTTTAAATCTTTGTAATTTTTTTTAGAAACTCTTTTTTCTATTTCTTGACGTGTTTCTAATACTTCATTTTGCTTTGATATAAAATAAATTAAACTTGATTTTATTTTTTCGCGAGCCATACCACGAAATCTTCCATAAGTATTTGGATTTTTTATATAAATTGGCATCGCTTTTATTAAACCAATAGCTCCTTCTTGGATTAAATCTTCCATAGGTATATCACTATATAGTTTGTGAAATTCATTAGCAATTGATATAACTTCATGTAAAAAATATTTTGTCAATGTTTCATATGCTTCATTATCTCCGTTTGCATATTCTTTAAATAGTTTTAATTCTTCAGCTTTTTTCATTATAAAATTCCTCGTTTACTTGGGTTTATTCTAGCATATGATGGTTTATAAGTCAAATTTGTAGATTTTTCCTTCTTTTTTTGGTATAATTTTTCTTGAAGGAAGGTGAATACTTTGGAAAGACTTCAAAAAGTTATTGCATCTTATGGGTATGCATCAAGAAGAAAAGCAGAAGAATTAATTCGTAAAGGTAAAGTTATGGTTAATGGTAAAATTATAACTGAACTTGGAACTAAAGTTGAAGGTAATGATGTAATTAGTATTGATGGTGTTATTATAAATAAGGATGTAAAACAAGAGTATTATTTGCTTAATAAACCACGTCAAGTAATAAGTAGTGTTGTAGATAAAGAGGGAAGAATAACAGTTAGAGATTTAATTAATACTGATGCTAGAATTTATCCGATTGGAAGACTTGATTATGACACAACTGGTTTAATTATTTTAACAAATGATGGGGATTTAGCTAATTTACTTATGCATCCAAGTTTTGAAGTAGAAAAGACATATGTTGCAAAAGTTAATAAGGTATTAGATAAAGATGATATAAAAAAAATAAAAAGTAATATTGTTGTTGAAGGTAGAAAAGTTGTTATTAAAAGATTTAAAATAAAGAAAAAAGATTTTGAAAAAAATACTAGTGTTGTTGAACTTACAATAGTTGAAGGTAGAAATCATATTGTTAAGAAGATATTTGCAAGTATGAATATTGATGTTATTAAATTAAGTAGAGTTGGTTATGCTTTTTTAACTATAGATAATCTTAAGTCCGGAGAATATAGAAATCTAACTATTAAAGAAATTAAAAAATTATATGCATTAAAAAATGTTAAGGGTTAAATCTTAACATTTTAATTTTCTTCATTTATTTCAATTGCACTGACTGGACAAGAATCTATAGCATTTTTTAATGCTTCACTTTCTAAGTTATCACTGTTTGTAGCTTCAGATAAACCATCTACAATTTCAAAATGATCTGGGTCAATAGCAACACACATTCCGCATCCGATGCAGTTTTCATTGACTTTTAATTCTTTCATAAATTATTCCTCCTTTTATAATTATAGTAAAAAGTTTTATAAAAATCAATTAATATGCTTTAAAAATTTTTATATTTATGTTATTATTTTGATAGAGGTAGTGTTATGAACACAAGAGAGAATAAATATAGTAATAATGTTGGTATGTCTAGGGTTGCAAAAAATAATGATTTGTATAAGCAAATCAATGATAGTGAACTAGATAATTTTAATGTGCGTAGTAATGCAACAGTTATTGGTAATCAAGAAAGAGAAATAGATGTTGAACAAATAAAAAAGATTCTTGATAAAAGGTATAATTCTGCTCCGAAGCGAAGAAGCATTAGAATTGAAGAACGCCCATATGAAAATTCTATTAGTGATGAACCAACAAAAGAATATGATTTAACTAAAGTTTTAGAAAAAGCTAAAGATGAAAAGGTAGAAACATATGAAGAAAATAGAGCAAAGAAGTTAAGAAATACTCAGTATAATATACTTAGTAATTTAAATATTGATGGTGAAGAAAAAGAAGAAAAAGTTGCTACACCGGAAGAAAATTTAATGAATTTAATAAATACTATAACTATTAATGAAGCAAAGAAGTTAGAAGAAAAAAATAATAATAGTGATAGTGATATAGATCCTTTAGATATATTAAGTGATTTAAAGGGTGATGATGATACTCAAGTATATGAGAGCATGGAGACTGAGGTAACAAAGATTACTGAAATAAAAGAAAAAGAAAACAATAATCAAATAACTGAAGTTAAAAATGATAATAAAGAAAAGTTAGATAATTCTTTTTATACATCAAATTTATTTAAGAAAAATGATTTTGAAGATGATAATAAAGACTTTCTTGATGATGAAAAGATTGGCATTGGTTTAAAAATATTAATTGTTTTAGTTATTGTAACATTTTTAGTGGGATTATTTTTGTTTTTAAAATCATACCTTAAGTTTTAAATCATATTATTTAATATGACAAAGTTTAAGAAAAGAAAAAAATATAGAATATCAAAAGTTGTAATATTGGATATAGCTTTGATATTTTTTTTTACATACATTTTATTTAATTGGTATAGTAAATTTGTTAGTAAAAGGTTAATTGATATAGCACATGTTAAGTTAAATGAATTTATGGATTATTTTTTAAGTAATAAGATAAATTATGATTTATTTAAAGGTGATAATTTAAAAGATATAATTGTTATTAATAAAAATAGTGATGGAGAAATATTATATGTTAGTTATGATATGGATAAATCATATAAAGTGTTAGATTTAGTAACTAAAGAGTTAGAGGATAATATAAATGATTTAGAAAATGGAAATGTTGGTAATACCCAAAATATAAGTGGAGGTAAAAATGGAATATTACTTAAATTACCTATGTTTATTGGGAATAATGCTATTATAAGTAATCTTGGACCAAAGATATATGTACCAATTAATTTTGTTGGTTCCATTTTAACTAACTTAAAAACTAAAATAACAGATTATGGTATAAATAATGCTTTAGTGGAAATATATGTAACTGTAAAGTTAAGTACAAATATTATAAGTCCGACATCAAGTAAAGAAATGGTAATAGATTATGATGTTTTGATAGCATCAGTTGTTGTAAATGGAAGAGTTCCATCAGTATATGGTGGTTTAATTGAAAGTAAAAGTAGTGGTTTATCTATTCCAATTAGTTAAAAACTATGTTATAATTTATTATAGGGTGAGAATAGTGGATAAAGTATTTATAAATAATGCCTTTAGTAAAGCTATTAATGATTATCAAAATAGTTGTGATAATGTCCAAGGAATTATGTATAATTCCTTCTTAGTTGTGGTTGTAAGGATGCTTATATCTATCTATAGTGAACTTGATATTATTAATCCAATGATGATTGGTGATGAAAAAATTTTAAAAGAGAATTTAGCTAAGTTTGGATATTCTCCGGATGCTATAATGATATTTTTATCTAATTTACAATTGTTTTTAGATATAGAAAATGATAATAATAAAAAAGAAATAAAGGATAAGAATCCATATTTTATAACAATTCAAAAAGAATTAGTTGATATGTTTATAAAAAAGAAAGTTAATTTTTATATAACTGAAGTTGAAGTAGATGAATTTTATGATTTATTATATACACCATATTCAAAGAATCCTTTGAGGGTATCATATAATTTTCTGAATGCTACAGATGTATTAGAGATAGATAGGTATTTTAAAAGTGAAATGCGTAGTAATGTTAAAGTTGTTATGCCGAAAGAAAAACATTATTTAAATGTTAAAGCGTATGAATTACTTAATTATAGTATGGATGATATTAAAAATATGAGTAGTGGAGATGTTGATAGAGTTAATTCTTTAGTATATGATTATTTTAAGATAAGAGAAAATGCTATTAATAAAGAGTATTTGTTGGAAAAAGCAATAGAGAAAATAGAAAGAGAAAATAATAAAGTTACTAGTGGTAATGGTTATGTGGATATACTTCTTATATTAAGTGTTATTTCAACAGTATTTATGCTTAGTATTATATTGATGTTAGTTTTTGTATAGGGAGGTAAAATGGTTACAATTGATGGAAAAAATTATGAATTAATAAAGAATGTTAGAGATGCTTTTGATATAAGTGATATTGAAGGTAAGATAACTGAATATTATGATAATTTTGATTATATTTTAGGAGATTATGCATATGGTAAAGTAAGACTTAAAGGTTTTAATGATAAAACTAATAAGTATTATAAACCAATAAATGATATTAAAATGGTAGATGATTATGTAGAAAAGTGTTGTGCATATGGTTGTAAATATTTTATTTTAAAAAAATTAGATAAATAAATTTACAAAATAAAATATATTTGGTATAATTAGTTAGAATAGATGAAGGGATTGATAAATGTGGAAAAAATTAAAATAAATACTATGTCTGGTATGAATTTGGAAAAGCCTTTGGTTACTGCTTTTAAAAGTAATACTGGGGAATATGTTGTTTTTGATAATGAAATGAATGGAACAATGGGGCTTCCAATTATATTAGTTACTAAACTTGTTAATAATTCTTTGAGTTTGATTCCTGATACTGAATGGAATTCTGTTAAAGAAGTGTTGAGATTAATTATTTCTGGAAATCAAGTTGATTATATAAGTGTTGGAGAAAGTATTAGTGCTGAAGATAATTTCTTTAAGCAACTTACTTTACCTGTTGCATCATTTGAAGCTTTAAAGAACAATTATAAACCAATAAGTGTTGATTCTTTAGAATCAAAAGTTGAAAATGCCGCACCAGTTTTAGATAATGTTGTGCAAAAACCAGAAGTAGTTGAATCAGTAAATGTGGCTCCACAAGTGCAACAACCTGTAGAAAATACTGTTGTTATGCCTGATGCTCCAGTACAAAGTCAAACTATTGCAAGTGTTAATCCGGTAATGCCTGAAGTGGCTCCAGTTACACCAGAAGTTAATCAAACAGTAATGGATACACCAGTAGAACAACATGTAAATAATACTGAAGTTCCAGTTGATTTTACTGCAGATAAAGAAGCATTCTTAAAAGCTTGTGAAAACATGTTTGATGCATTAGTAGCTAAATTTAATAATAAATAAGTAAATTAAAAATCGTTCTTTAACTTGAACGATTTTTTTGAGCATTTTTTTCTTTAATTATTATTTCTAAATTATATTTGTTGGCGATATCAATTAAATCACTGAAATAATATCTACTTCTTCCGCATTCATTTGAATATTCCCAATCCTCACTCTTATTAATACTTTTAGCAAAATCTTTTTGTGTTTGATTAGTATTTTGTCTTATAAATCTAAGGACTTCATTTGCTTTATAATTATTTGCTTTGATTTCCACTTTAATCACCAAAAAAATTATATCAATTATAATATTAAAAATATTATCTTCCGTATTGACATGCGTTTTTAAAATATGATATCATTGTTATGATAAACGTAAGTAAATACGGAAAGTTGGTAACGCTATGAAAAATAAGCTAAAAAAATGTGTTATTTGTCTTTTATTAATAAGTATTGGAGTATTAATTGGAAGTCTTTCAAGCAAGAAAGAAACTGCTTTAGAAGAAGAAATTTTTGTAAAAAAAGATGTTAATACTTTAAGTATGATGCTTGAAACAGAAGCTGGTTCTGGAAATTACGAGCTTACAACTCGAAGTGAATGGCCAACGGAAGGATATGTTTTTAACTCAGAACTTTCAAAGTGTGAAAATGGTGGAGAACTTTCATGGGATAACACAGCTAAACAAGTACTTATGAGTAGCAATGTATCAGATAAGTGTTATGTATATTTTGACAAATATAATCCCATAACTATAAATAATTATTCTATAACATCAAATGGAAATTCAATTACTATAACAATTGATGCAACAGCTGGAACAGGAACGATAGCAAAATATTATTATTCAAAAGATAATGGAACAACGTATGTAGAAAGTTTATCAAGTGCATATACCTTTAATAATCTAGCTCTTGGAACATATAATATAAAAGCATATGTTCAAGACTCAAATGGTAAAAATAGCGATGCGGTTTCTAAGAATGCTGAGATTACGTCAATATCACTAGCTAGTTATGTTGTTGAACAATATAATGGAGTACAAGGAAATAATGGTATATATCATCATGATGGAACACTTACAAATGGAATAAATGATGGTTCATATAGATATGCAGGAGCAAATCCAGGTAATTACATATGTCTGGGATCAAATGAATCGACATGTCCAGATTCAAACCTATTTAGAATAATTGGAGTATTTGGAGAAGAAGTAAAAGTAATTAGGGCAAAATCTTTAGGTAGTAAAAGGTGGGATGATAATTCTAAAAATACTTGGTCAAATGCAACTTTAAATTCATATTTGAATAAGGAATATTATGCTAGTTTGTCAAATACGTTGAAATCAAAAATAATACTCACAAAGTGGAATGTTGGAGGAAATACATGGGCAAATATAGCAGAGCAACCAGCCAAAATAGCATATCAAAATGAAATATTAAATATGATACCTGGTGAGTATTCAACAACCGGAGAAATAAAATACAATGCATATATAGGTTTAATGTATGTAAGTGATTATATGTATGCAGTACCTCAAGACAAATGGACATTAGTAGGTTATGATATTGATGCAACAAAAGATTATAGAGCAGCAAAGTCAGTAAATTGGTTATATTCAGGAAGTATTGAATGGACTATTTCTCGTCATTCTAATTCAGTTCAAGAAGCTTTTTATATTTATGATTTTGTTGATGACAATGATGCTCATGTTGGTCGTAGTTTTGAAGTACGCCCTGCATTTTACCTTTCTTCATCGGTAACCTATAAATCCGGTACTGGCTCATCTGCATCAGACCCAATAAGAATTAACTAAAAACAGGTCTAAAATACCTGCTTTTTTTATATAATGTAATATGAAAGAAACATTAGAATATTATTATGGTATAGATGTTAATACAATTGATGAACAAGATGGTAAATATCATTTTAAACTTAATAATGAAGATTTCTTTTTTGTGTATTATAATCGTGGTATAGATGAACTTGATGATATAATTGGTGTTAATAATGAAATGTTTAAAAAAGGAATTGATGTTCATAAAATAATGTTAAATAGAAATAATAGTTATTTAACTACATTGAATGGTTATAACTATATGTTATTTAGTGTTATTAATTTAAAAGAAGAATATGATATATTTGATATGGTAAGTATTAGTGAAAAACTTATGGTAACTGATGCAAGAAGTAAATTATATCGCAATAACTGGGGTGAACTCTGGGCTAGTAAAATTGATTATTTTGAATATCAAGTTAGTGAGCTTGCTTATGAAAAGAGCATTATTAAAGATTCATTTAGTTATTATATTGGTCTTGCTGAAGTTGCTATAAGTTATGTTAATAATACTAATTTTTCTTATGGAAATAGTTTTGCGCCGAGGTTGGTTTTATCTCATCGAAGAGTATTTTATCCAAATTATAAGCTTAATTATTTAAATCCATTGTCATTTATATTTGATATGGAAGTTCGGGATATTGCTGAATATATTAAAGCTATGTTTTTTAAAGAGGGCTTTGATTACTCTTTTGATGAATTATCTAGCTTTTTAAAAATTAGACCAATGAATGTTTATGAATATCAAATGCTTTTTGCTAGGCTTTTATATCCGACATATTATTTTGATTTATATGAATCTATTATGAATAAAGATACTGATGAGGAAGAGTTAGTTAAAGTTATAAAAAGAGTAGATGAGTTTGAATTGTTTTTAAAAAAAGCATATTTAGAAATATCTAAATACGCTAAGATTGAAAAAATTGATTTTCTTATAGAGGAACGTTAATTACACCTTCAAGGTCTGGTATTTGAGCTTGAAAGAATGATAATACTCCATCATTTAATGTGTTATCTTGGAACATACAACTTTGACATGCTCCGGTCATTTTCACATAAATGTAGTGATCTTCATATTTTATGAATTCTATATCTCCGCCATCCATATTTAGGTATGGGCGTAGTTCTTCAATCATGTTTTTTATTTTTTCTTCCATATTAATATCTTTATCCATTTTTCTTCACCTAGAAATATTATAATATTAAATGCTTGTTAAGTAAATATTTTTTTGCTATACTATAAGC
>CAKOKR010000019.1 GCA_934095965.1 uncultured Bacilli bacterium | reverse complement strand
AAAAAACAAAAGCATGTTTAGAAGCAGCTTACGAAGAAGTTAAAAATATCGCTAGTAATGGTGGTAAATTCTTATTTGTAGGTACTAGAAAACAAGCTCAAGAAGTTTGCTTAGAAGAAGCAACAAGAAGTAATTCTTACTATGTAACTGAAAGATGGTTAGGTGGTACACTTACAAATTTCAGAACAATAAGAAGAAGAGTTAAAAGACTTGAAGAAATCGAAGAAATGGAAAAGAATGGAACATTTGATGTTCTTCCTAAAAAAGAAGTTGTTGGACTTAAGAAAGAATATGAAAAGTTAAACAAAGTATTATGTGGTATCCGTGCAATGGATAAACTTCCTCAAGCATTAATTATTGTAGATCCTAAGAAAGAATACAATGCAATTAAAGAAGCTAGAAAGTTAAATATTCCAGTATTTGGTATTGTTGATACTAACTGTGATCCTGATGATGTTGATTATGTTATTCCAGGAAATGATGATGCAGTACGTTCTATCAAAGTTATGTTAGGTGTTTTAACAAATGCAATTTGTGAAGCAAATGACTTACCACTTGATGATTATGTAACTGAAGAAGAAAAAACTGATAAAGAATCTAAAGAAGTTAAATCAGAAAAAAAAGAAGAAGTAAAAGTTGATGAAACTGTTTTAGAAGAAATTAAAGAAATGGAAAAAGCTGATGAATTAGAAGGAAAAACATTAGCAGACCTTAAGAAGTTAGCTAAAGAAGCTGGTATTAAGGGTTATTCAACTATGAAAAAAGACGAATTAATTGAAAATTTAAGTAAATAAGGAGGATAATTATGGAAGTAACTGCAAGTATGGTTAAAGATTTACGTGAACAAACTGGAGCAGGAATGATGGATTGTAAAAAAGCATTAGCTGAAACTAATGGTAATATGGAAGAAGCAATTAATTACTTAAGAGAAAAAGGAATTGCTAAATCTGCTAAAAAAGAATCTAGAATTGCTGCAGAAGGACTTGCAAATATTTACGTAGATGGAAATAAAGCTGTTATATTAGAAGTTAATAGTGAAACAGATTTTGTTAGTAAAAATGAAGAATTTAGAAGTATGATTGATACTATTGGGGCTGCATTACTTACAAGTGATGTTAAAACTGTAGATGAAGCAAAGAATGTAAATACCAATGAAGGAACAATTGGTGAATTAATTGTTGAAAAAACTGCCAAGATTGGTGAAAAATTATCTTTAAGAAGATTTGAAATTTTAACCAAAAATGATGATGAAGCATTTGGTTCATATATTCATATGGGTGGAAAAATTGCAGCATTAACTGTAGTTAAAGGTGCAAGTGAAGAAGTTGCTAAAGATGTATCAATGCAAGCTGCAGCTATGAAACCACTATACTTAAATATTAGTGATGTTCCTGCTGATGTACTTGATAATGAAAAAAATGTTTTAAAAGAACAAGCAATGAATGAAGGAAAACCAGCTGAAATTGCTGAAAAGATGGTTCAAGGAAGAATTCAAAAGTTCTATAAAGAAATTTGTTTAGCAGAACAACCATTTATTAAAGATGGTGACGTATCAGTATCTAAATACGTAGCTAATAATGGTGGAGAAATATTAAAAATGGTTCGTTATGAAGTTGGTGAAGGTATGGAAAAACGTAATGATAACTTTGCTGAAGAAGTAATGAATCAAGTGAAAGGTAATTAATTAAAGTAACCTGTTTAGGTTGCTTTTTTTGTAGTTTTGTGATACTATTAAGTAGATGATAGGAGTTGAAAATTGTGGAAAAAAATAAATCTTTTTATATGACATTAATTGTATTAGTTTGTTCACTTTTTGCATTTTTAGGAGCTTTTTACTTGGGTACTTATTTTAGTGTAGGTAAAGAAATAATTAAAGAAAATAAAGATAATAATAAAACTGATATAAAGGAAGTAATAAATGTACCTGATTATAATTATTATATGAGTACACTTTTATATAACTATTTAAATAATAATAAAGATAAGTTGAATTTCAATGATTATATAAATAAAGGTTTAACTAATAATCAAAAATTATATGCTGCAGGTATTTTTGAAACTTTAAAATTTAGTGAACTTGAAGAAAATTTAAATAATATATTTGGAAGTACATTAAATTTAAAACCTGAAGATTATTATTCATGGCCAAGTGATGAACAACCAGTATATAAATATAATAAAGAAACTAATGAATATGTTTACAATGAAAATGTTGTTGGTTCTGATGTTTTAACTGATTTACAAGATAGTTATATTTATAATTACAAGATAAAAAGTGTTGAATATAATGATAATGGATTTATTGTGACATATTATGGCTTATATGCACATTTTGATAGTGTTGGACCAACATGTGTAACAAATAATAGTAATATTGAAAGATATTTAGGTTATGATAGTACTGAAGATGGATTGACTGATGAATATTATTTAAGTGAAGCATTTGATAAGAATAAAGATGATTTCTTTAAATTTACATATACATATAAAAAAGTGAATAAAAATTATGTTTTAATTGATTTTAAACAAGAATAATTAAAGGCAGATTAACTGCTTTTTTTTGACAAAAATTTTACATAAAAATGGGTACAAAGCTTTATAAATATTAAAAAATTTGATAAAATATTGTTGGAGATGTGTAGTTATGGATAAAATTTATGTTAAGAATAAGCACTTATTTAAAAATAAAGTTCAAATGGTTTTATATTTAATTATATTTTGTGTAATTATTTATTTGTTTATTTATTTAGGTGCTAAAGATTATAAAAAGGATATACCAAGTAATGAAAGATTTGCTAGTAATTTTAGTATGGTATCAACTGATAATGTGTTTAAATATGTTAATGCAAGTGATGCTAGAATGGTAGCTAAGGGTAAGAAAGGTATTGTTTTATTTGGTACTAAAAATGAATGGGTTAATTATTATGCATACATAGTAAATAAAGTTGCTAAAGAAGTTGGAATAGATGAGGTATATTATTATGATTTTACTACGAATAGAAAAGATAATAATGGAACTTATCAAGATATAGTTAAAACACTTAGTAATTATGTTACATATAATGATAGGGGTGTTGCTAATATTTATGCTCCGACATTATTAGTGGTATGTAAAGATCAAATAATATATTTTGATAGTGAAACGTCTTTTGTTGAAGGAGAAGTAACTCCATCAAGTTATTGGAATAGTTTTATGGAAGGTAAAAAAGAACAAGAATTAAAAACTGTTTTTAAAGAATACTTAGAAAGTTAGAGGTATATAATGGATGATACAAAAAATAAAATAGGAGTAATTATCTTGGGAATTATCCTTTTAATATTTATATTTGGAGGATATTTTTTGAAAAATTATTTGGTAGATAGTTTTAAAGAAAAAAGTCATAACACAACGAAAGAAAAGGTTGAAGATATAAGAATTAATAAAGAAAAAGATTATATATATTTTGAAAATGCTAAAGAGTTAATTGAAGATATATATGAACAAGATGTGGTTATAAATGTTAAAGGTTTTGAAAATATTAATAATACATTACATGATGAATTAGTTTCTTTAAGAAATGATACTTTAACTATGAATGATGTTGATGTAACTAAAGATGCAGTTTGTGAAAATAATTTAGTTAAATTTAGTTATAGAGATTATCAAAATACTGAATTTGGAGATTATTCGAGTGTAGTTATAAAGAC
This sequence comes from uncultured Bacilli bacterium, assembly GCA_934095965.1. Taxonomy (GTDB): domain Bacteria; phylum Bacillota_I; class Bacilli_A; order RF39; family UBA660; genus Onthocola_B. The sequence continues at coordinate 25,527 of CAKOKR010000019.1, read as the reverse complement.
ATATAGTTATACTTGTCCGGATAGTAATTTACCTAAAGCATTAAAATCAATAAATATAAATAAGAAAACTGGAAAAGAAATTACAAATGAAGAGTTACTTACGGAATTTAATGAAACTGAAGATGCAATAATCGAAGCTATTAGAAAGAGATTAAATGATACTCAAGTTTTAGATGAAGATGTTCAAGTTATAGATATTGATGGAACTATTGAAAGTGTTAAAAATGGAGCTTATAATGTAGAAAAAGCCTTAAGTGTAAGCAAAAATGGTAAATTAATGATAAATTTTATTGTAAAATCTAATAAAATTAATTATAATGATTATATAGAAATTAATTAAAGGAGAAAAATATTATGAATGATGCAGAAAAAAAGATGATGTCAACAATTGAAGCTTTAAAAAATAAGCTAACAACTATTAGAGCAGGTAGAGCAAATCCTGCAATGTTAAATGGAATAATGGTAAATTATTATGGAGCACCAACAGCTATACAAAGTGTTGCAAATATTACTGTTCCTGAAGCTAGACAATTATTTGTTAAACCATTTGATAGAAGTTGTTTAAAAGATATTGAAAGAGCAATTAATGAAGCAAATTTAGGGATAGCACCAACTAATAATGGTGAAATGATTATTTTAACAATTCCTGAACTTACTGAAGATAGAAGAAGAGAATATGTTAAACAAGCTAAAGCTATTGGGGAAGAAGCTAAGGTAGCTTTAAGAAATATTAGACAAGATGCTAATAATGATATTAAAAAAGAAGAATTACCTGAAGATGAAGAAAAAATGTATTTAGAAGAAATACAAGAGTTAATTACTAAATATAATAAATTAGTAGATGATGAAATCAAGGTAAAAGAATCCGAATTAATGCAAGTTTAAAATATTGATATATTTTATTTGACTTGTGCAAAAAAATGATGTATACTATTGGTGAACTTAAAAAGTTTATGTAAATGATTCTCGCTTCCGGGTGGTGCGAGTAATAAGTGATCCCGATTGGTAATGATTCTCGCTTCCGGGTGGTGCGTGTTGCTAAATAATCCCGATAGTAAATTGAAAGTTTTAGTTATTTTTAACTTTCTTTTTTTTGTGTTTTTTAATTAGTAGTGTTCGCTTGTGCTTGTTTATTTGTTATGATATAATAAGTTGTGTTCAAAAAAAGTATAGAAAGGATGAGCTATTATGGAAGTTAAAACTGGGTTCTTTTATCATATAAAAGATAATTATTTTAATAAGGTGTGTCAAAATGGATTAATGATAAATCATGATAATGGTCATTCAAGACCGACTTATTTAAGTGTTAAAGATGGTGAATTATTGTGGTTTATTCCAATAAGTAGTAAAGTTTCTAAATATAAAAAAATATTAAATACTAAAATTTCTAAATATGGAAAGTGTAATACTATTTTAATAAGAAAAATTTTTGATGAAGAGTCAGCTATATTAATTCAAAATGCTTTTCCTGTTATTGAAGAATATATAGATCATTATCATATAAGAAATGGTAAACCTGCAAGGATATCCCAAAAATTAGAAAAAGAAGTTATAACTAATTTTTATGAAACTTTAAAATTAAAAGCTTTGGGAAAAAATTATTTTTTTACTGATATTGATAAGTTAAAAGAAATGATGCTTGTTGAAATTAATGCGAATAAAATTACTTCATATTTTAAACATAATCTTTTATTTTCTGTTTCTTGTTCTGATTTTAATGATGTTGAGAAAATAATTGAGGTTTCTTCTAGCCTTTCGGTTGGAAACTTTATATCTAAATTATTAAATAAACTGAATTATGATATTGATGTTTATAGTGTTTATATTAATTCACAGTGTCTTAGTTTTGATGATAAATTGTATGATATTGATTTGTTAAATAATTATATTCAGGTTATAAATAAAAACAACTATTTAATTTTAAAATTAAAATTTATAAGAGATGTGTTACCAACGGATATTGTTGAATTATTAGATAATTACAAGGTTAATTATAATATTATTTAAATGTAAAACCAGAAAACAGTTATTTGCTTTCTGGTTTGTTTTTGATTTCATATGAATAAGTATTAGTGTTATTAATTAAGTCATATAACATACTTGCTTTTAATTCGTAGTTATATATTATTGATTGTTTATTTATTTTATTAGATATTTTTAAGTTATCCTTGATGCTTTGAATGTATTTTCTTCCCTTTTTATTAAACCCTAGTATTTTAATATAATCAAGTTTTGCTTTTGCATCACTTTTTTTAATTCCTAGAAGAATATGTATAAACATTCTATTTAATTTGTTGTATGTGTATCTTTTTGTTTTAATATTTTTTACAAATTCATCTAAAGAGGAGGAATTGTTAATATATTTTTTTAAGCGATATTCAATTCCTTCATCAACATCTAAGTATGAATCTAAGTTATTATCAGTTATTATTTTTGCTTTTAATAATTTAAAATATATATCATTATTTATATTTTTTATCTTGTTGTATACAACATCTGGTAAATATTTTTTTATATCAATGTTATTTTTTAATTTTTCTCTGATGTTACTGGCACTAATTATTTTATCATTACTTTCTATATCATGATAACTATTTGTTCTTTTTATTGTAATAAAATCAATATTATAATTATTTATTATTGTAGATTTTATATAAGATATTCCAAGTAAATCATTGGGGTTAAAGGTAAAATCTGTGTTTAGGGCTTTTGCTAATGCAGTTGGATAATTAATTCCATCACTAAGATAAGTTTTTACTTTTTCTTGAAATTCTTGAGATAGCTGTTTTATTGCTATATCTTTTAAAATATTAATGTTATTACATTCACTTCCAAATATTATTGTGTCTACATTAAAGTTATTTAAAATTTCAATGCTTTTATCTGCAAATGTATCTGCGGATTGAGTTCCAAAAAGTACTGGTAATTCTAATATTATATCAATGTTATTTTCTAAAGCTATTTTTGTTTTATCTTCTTTTGTAAGAATTGATATTTCACCACGTTCTAAAAAGTATCCGTTTATTACAAGAATTATTATTGAATCTGGATATAGTTCTTTAATTTTGTTTATATGATATTTGTGTCCATTGTGAAATGGGTTATATTCTGCGATTATACCAATTATTTTCATGTGATTCCTCCAAAAAACATTATAACAGGTAATTGGGTAGTTGTAAATAATATTATAAAATGATAAAATAATGGGGAGGTGGAATATGTGAAAATATTTATTTTAGGACCTACCGGAGTTGGAAAAACAAAACTTAGTATTAGTTTAGCTAAAATATATGATGCTGATGTTATAAATTGTGATGCAGTACAAGTATATAAGTGCTTAGATATTGGGTCTGCGAAAGTAACAAAAGATGAAATGGATGGAGTAGTTCATCATTTATTTGATATAAGAAACCCAGATCAAGAATATAATGTTAAAGATTATCAAAGCGATGTTAGAAATATCTGGGATAATAATAAAAATAAAAATTATATTTGTGTTGGTGGTACTGGTTTATATGCAACTGCTGCAGCATATGATTATAGATTTGATAATGATTTGGTAACTGATGATTTTAGCAATAAAACAAATGAAGAGTTGTATGAAATGGCTTTAAAAAAAGATAATAGTATGAATATAGATAAAAATAATAGAGTTAGACTGGAGAGATTTTTAAAAAGAAGTGGATCTAATGTTAAACCAAACTTATTATATAAAGATGCAATATTTATTGGATTAACTACGGATAGAGAAAATTTGTATAATATAATTAATAAAAGAGTAGATGCTATGATAAATAATGGTTTAGTTGATGAAGTTAAAAATTTATATAATAAATATCCGGATAGTTTGATATTAAAAAGAGCTATAGGTTATAAAGAAATTATAAATTATTTAAATGGAATATATGATTTAGATGTAGCAATTAATGAAATAAAGAAAAATAGTAGGCATTATGCAAAGAGACAATATACTTGGTTTAATAATAAAATGAATATAAAATGGTTTGATGTTAATTTTGATAATTTTGACTTGACAATAGAAATGGTAAAAAAATATATAGATACTTGCAAATAATTATTGTTTATGATATAAATATGTAGTGTGGTGAAGCAGATGAAAAATAAAAAACAAAAGGGTACTTTATTATGTTGGATTAGTTTATTTTTGTTAAATACTTTTTTAGTATTTTTTGTAATTGGATGTAATTCAAGTACTTTGGTTAATAATATATTTAAGTTAATTAGTTTAATATTATTAGTTGTTTGTATTATTACTTTATTAATTGGGTTAATATTAAGAGTAAAATATAAAAAAAGAAGAAGTTTAAATAAAAAGTTAAGAGTTATATTTAATTTATTAATATCTTTATATACAGTTGGATGTTTATCATTTTTGTTTATTTTGTATGGTCCTTATAAAGGATTTAGAGATTGGCTTATTACAACTGCTATGGCAACTATGAATCATCAATATTATTGTAAGTGGTTTTATAGTGATAAGTTAATAAATGAAGTACTTGGAAGTAATTATATTGATTCTGGAGGAGCTGAAACTGATGCATCACTTGTTGATCATGAAGAGAAGATTACTTATGAAAATGAATATGAAAGAGAAATTCTTGAAAGAGAAAAAGGTGCTACATATAAAGTAATTAGATTTAAAGTAAATGATTGTGATGCTTATTTAGGTGTTGTTTATGATCCATCAATGATTAGTGTTGGTTATACAAAATGGCTTGGTAGAAGTGGTCAATATATTTATGACATGGCAAAAGAACAAAATTCGGTTTTAACAATAAATGGGGGAGGTTTTAAAGATCCTGGACATAATAGTAAGGGTGCTGATCCGATTGGGGTTACAATTGCAAATGGTAAAATTATATCTAATGAACCTGTTGCTGGTCAATGGGGAATAATTGGTTTTAATAAGGAAAATACTTTAGTGTTAAGAAAAAGTGTTAATGCTCAGAATTTAATAAATGAAGGTATCAGAGATGCTGTTACAATGGGACCATTTTTAATTGTAAATGGTAAACCAAGTATTGTTAAAGGAAATGGTGGTTGGGGTATTGCTGCAAGAACTGCGATAGGTCAAAGAAAAGATGGTATTGTATTATTTTTAGTGGTTGATTCAAATGTATCAAGAACAAAGGGGGCAACATTAAAGGATTTACTTGATATAATGCAAAGATATGGAGCAGTTAATGCATCAAATTTAGATGGTGGTACTTCAAGTGTTATGGTTGAAAAAGGTGAAATGATAAATGATCCGATTGATTCAGCAGGAAGACATAGAACTAGAGGTATTCCAACAATATTTAAAGTAGTGGAAAAATAAAACTTCGATATTTCGTCGAAGTTTTTAAATTACTTAAATTCTAAATAATATAATTTATTAAAGTTATGTTCTTCAATAATTGTTTCACCAGTATCTGCTTTTTGCATTTCTTCGTTATTTACTAAAAAGTAGGTGTGGAATAAATAATCTTTATTATCACTGCTTACTGGATCATCCCAGGTTAAGTCTAAATGTACCCATTTACCATTATAGTAAACAGCATTCCAGATATGACCTGTTGCTGAATAACTTATTTCATCTGGTGTCGTTGCAATTTCATAATTATCAAATCCCATTTTACTTAAAAATATTGCCATTAAATCAGTGTATCCATTACATGTTGCATATCCTTCAAATAAAGGACCACTTGCTTTGTAAGATTTATATGGACTTGTTCCTGTTTCATTTCTTTCTACATCATATTTTGTATTATTTATTATGTAATCATGTATTGTTTTTATTTTATCATAATCTGTCATAGAATCATTTATAAGTTTATTTATCAATTCATCTGTTTTTTTATCAATTTTATCAATTTCACTAGGTTCATATAAATAATATATTTTTAATGTTATTTCTCCATTGTCGTTGATACTTGTTTTAATGTTTGTAAAACTATTAAATGGATGAATATAATTATTTAAGTGTGTAAGTATTAATTCATCTGAACTTATTTTTGTTGCATCTATTATACAATTTTGATATTCTGTTGGACAATAAAAAGTAAACTGTGTCCATCCATTATCAATAACACTATAATAAATATTTAATAAATCTTTAAATGAATATGGTATAAAATTATCAGTTTTTTCTACGAATAAATACTTTTTGTTTTTAGCATATGCATTAGCTGGTTTTTTAACTATAGTTGGTTCGTTAGTTATTATTTTTGTTAGTTCATCTGTGATTGGGTCTATCTTAAAAATAGTTGTAGTAGTTATAAGTGTACAGATAATTGGCACTATTAGTTTTTTCAAATTTATCACCCTCATATATATTATACCAAAAAAAATAAAGTAAACAAATTGTTACTTCATATTTTTTATTTTTTGTGTCAATCTAGATTTTTCTCTGTCTGCTGTATTTTTCTTGATTAAACCTTTGCTAACTGCTTTATCAGTATATTTTTGAATATCTTTATTTAATTTGTTTGCTTCTTCGATATTATTTGAAGCAATAGCTTTTTCGCAGTTCTTTATAAGGTTTTGAACACGCATTTTTAGTTCATGATTATTTTCAGTTTTTTTAGCAATTACTTTAACTGCCTTTTTAGAACTTTTAATGTTTGGCATAAATCTTTGCTCCTTCCTTGTTTCTTATTAATTTTAACAAATAATTACCATTTTATCAAGTGTTTATTAGCATTTTCTATCTCTTCTTCTTATTTTCTTCTTCAAAAGTAGTGTTTTTTATTAATGTTTTAAACATTTCAAGTAGTATTTTTCTTTCATTTTCATTTAAATTGGTTGTTTCTTTTAATAAATTTTTCATTCTGGTTAAACTAATTTGTTTTAGTTCGCTTTTTAAATTGTAACCTGATGTGTAAAGTAGATTAAAAAATGTTGTTACAAAGTATTTTCTTTCTTCGATGGTAAATCTATTTAATAAATTTTCTATTTTTAAATGAAATTCATGAGATTCTTTACTTAGGGTGCCAGGAATAAAGTGATTATTATCTATTTTCCAAGTATGAATACTATGTTGATATATTTTAAATCCATCACTTTTTATTATATTTTTTTTGCCTTGTGAATCTAGAATCATACCTACGATACTTTCTTCAGGATAGTAGTTTCGAACCTTTTTTAAAATGCTATTATATTTTTTGGTGTTTATTAGTTCTGGAATTATTCCTGGTCCATCAAAGTTAAATATATATTCTATTTGAAATTTTTTAAATGATGATTGTTCCATGCAAGATGTTAGAGCAAGTCTTCCACCTTTTGAGTGACCTGCGACATATACTACATAATCATTTAACTTGATGTTTCGATTTAAAAAGTTTGTTGCATGAACTTCTGCAGGTACTGGGTATAAATAACTCATTTTAAAATCTTCTTCCCAACCAATTAGTAAATCATCGGTTCCTTCGAATGCAATGAATTTAAAATGATGAGGAACTTTAATTGCTATAGCTTGAAATTGGGTTACGTTATTATTTATTTTTTCATATTCTGTTAGAAAGTTATCTTTGTATCTTGGACTTTTAGAAATAATTGCAAATAATTCTCTGTTTTTTTGATTGAATTTATCTTTTTCTTTTAATGTGAATCTTGTTTTATATATTTCATATAAGTCTTTTAGTTTTATATTTTTGATATTTATACCATCAAAGTTAATGTAACTAAGGACGCAATATATTGCAGCATCAACTTCATTAAATTTTAATTCTTTATAAGTTTTGTAACCATTTTTTTTAACGTAGTTTATTAAATTATCCATTTTTGTTCACCTAATAATATTATATACTAAAATAAATTAACTTTAAAGTATTTAATTCGACAAATTTTTGTAATGTGTTAGTGTATAATGGTGGTGTGATGAATATGAAAAGGGTAAAATTAAGAAATGGATTTAGGAAGCAAGTTTTAAAATTAATGATTGTTGTTGTAGTTGTTGGTTCTTCTTTTGTGTTTTCATTTAAATACTTTTATGAACAGATTGATTTAAAGATGGATGATACCGTATATTTAAATTCTTTGGTGAAGGATTCTTTTAGCAATTATAACTTTACTGATTTAAAAAGGCTTTCAAGTACGGAGTTTTTGTTAAAATATTCTTTTGGTATTGATACTTATAAGACTGGAGTTGAGGATGTTGTTATGTTGCCAGCTGTTAAAACAGAGACTGATGGTGATACTTTAAAAAGTAATACTCCGGTTGTTTATATTTTTAATACACATCAAACAGAAGGATATAAGAGTAATTTGTTAGAAAGTTTTAATATTAATAATACTGTTTATTTGGCAAGTCATATATTGGGAGAGTATTTAAATGATTTGGGAATAGGTGTTGTTGTTGAAGAAAATAGTATTGTGGATGTGTTAAATACAAATGGTTGGAAATATGGTAAAAGTTATAAAGCAAGTAGAGTTTTAATGGAAGAGGCTTATAAAAATAATCCGACACTTAATTTTTTTGTTGATTTACATAGGGATTCTGCTTCGTATGAGAGAACTCACATTGAAATAGAGGGAGTTTGTTATGCTAAAGTGTTATTTGTGGTGGGGCTTGAACATGATGGCTATGAAGAGAATCTGAAACTTGCTAAAATATTAAATGAGAAGATAAAGGTTAAATATCCGGGGTTATCTAGGGGAGTGTTAGAGAAAAAGGGACCTGGTGTTAATGGAATATATAATCAAGATTTTAATAAAAATACTATACTTATTGAAGTTGGTGGACAATATAATTACATAGAGGAGGTTAATAATACTTTAAAAATAATATCTCAGGTTATTTATGAGTATTTGAATGAATATGAAAAAGAAAAATAAATTATTTAAAAATTTACTTATTATAGCTTTTGTTATTTATATGGGACTTTTTATTGCATCGGAGAGTGGTTTTTATGAAGCAAAGTTAAGTAATAAAGTGGCTTTGACAGATGAGGCAATAAAGAGGTTTGAACAAGATGTGAGTGATGGTAAAATGGTTGATGTTGCAAGTTATGTTGTTGATGATTATAAAGATTATAGTAATAAATTTACGGATGTGGGAGAAAAAATGAGTGATGCTATTACTAAGTTATTGTCTGAGGGAATAAATGGAGCTTGGGATGCTATTAAAGTTTTGTTTTTCTAAAAAATACTGGAGTTATATTAGTCCAGTATTTCATTTTTGTTTTGTTTAATTTTTTTAATTTGTTCTTTTTCTTTTTTCCACGCAATATATGCAAGAGTATTTTTTTTCTAATATCCTTTCTCTTTCAGGTGAAATATTATATATAAAACTTTTGTGTTCTCTCATGTTCAAAAACTCCCTTTAATATTATTTGTTTTTTAGTTCAATTTCTTTAATTTGTTCTTCGGATAATCCAGTTGCATCAATTATCGTTTCTATTGGATAATTTTTCTTTAATAGGTTGACAACAATGTTTTCATTAGTTTTTTCGATTCCTTTTTCGATTCCTTCTTCAATCCCTTCGGCTTTCCCTTCTTTATGTGCTATTTTTTGTAGAGTATTCTTTTCTAGAGTTTCTTCTTCTTCGGGTGAAATATCATACACAAATTTTTTATCACTATTTAATGTTTTCAATTTATCAACACTCTCCTTGATACTAGAAAGATTCATCTCTTTGGAATATTTATCTAATTCATCTTCATCTTTTATTCCTATCATTGTCAAAAGAGGTTTCTTTCTAACGTTTTTCATGTCTTTATCATACCAAAATTTTGCAAACTTTTCAACATTGATTTCATAATATTTGAACCTTTCATCAAGTTCTTTCTTATTTTTTTCATCATAAAGAGTGTATTGTGCAATAGGTGGATCTTTTTTTGATGCTCTATAGTTTAGTGATATGTGTATGAATTCTGAATCAATATCATAAGATTTCCCTTTAATAATATGCTGACTACAGAATGCAAAGTAGTAGTTTAAATTTCTTATTCTGGTTACATCATTAAAAGATGAATTTAATTCAATATTAATTTTTTTACCACTTACTTCAACAATTAAATCTAGTCTTTTACTTCGTTCGTTTTTATTACGTGCACTTAGTTCAATGGGAATAAAACCTATGATTTTATCAATTTTGATATCAAGACATTCACTTAATAGTTCCTTAAGAAGTTTTTTACTCTTTTCGTTATCTTCACCGAATATTGCTTTAAACATCTTATCAATATTAAATGCATAAAATGTTTTTGTTTCATTGGTTAACACATAGATCATCTCCTTCACGAGGAATTATTCTAAAGTCTATAACCCCAAAAATCAAGAAAAATCGTACGCCAAATTTCGACATAAATCGGGATATTTACTTGTTTTTCCCTGCAATTCTGGGAAAGTATAAATTTTTATTTTTTTGAAAATTTATTGTTTTTTTACTTGACTTATATTTATTGTTGTATAGTTTTTTAGATTATGATACTTTTCTTTATTTGATTTTGGTAGAATATAGGTTGGTAAAACCCACTTTTTTAATGACTTTTTATAAATTTTTTGGTACAATTATAGAGGTGATGCGAAATATGCAAAAAGAGAAGATTAGAAATTTTTCAATTATAGCTCACATTGATCATGGTAAAAGTACTTTGGCAGATAGAATTTTGGAGTTAACTGGAGCTCTTAGTAAAAGGGAAATGAAGGATCAAATTCTTGATAATATGGATCTTGAAAGAGAGCGAGGTATAACTATTAAACTTAATGCTGTTAAACTTAATTATCATTATAAAGGTGAAGATTATATCATTAATTTAATTGATACACCAGGTCATGTTGATTTTTCATATGAAGTATCTAGAAGTTTGGCTGCATGTGAAGGTGCTGTTTTAGTTGTAGATGCTGCTCAAGGAATTGAGGCACAAACTCTTGCTAATCTGTATTTGGCAATGGAACAAGATTTGAAAATTATTCCTGTTATTAATAAGATTGATTTACCTAATGCTGATATACCTAGGGTTAAAAAAGAACTTATGGATGTTTTAGGTTTTAGGGAAGATGAAATAATTTTGGCAAGTGGTAAAACTGGAGAAGGTGTAAAAGATATTATCGAAGCAGTAATTGAAAGAATTCCTGCACCAGTTATTAATTTAGATAAACCAACTAGAGCTTTAATATTTGATTCATATTTTGATTCATATAAAGGTGTTGTTTTACTTGTTAAAGTTGTTGATGGTAAAATAAAAGTGGGAGATACAATTAATTTACTTGCATCAAATTCATCATTTTTAGTTGTTGAACTTGGAAGACATACTCCGAGAGAAGAAAAATTAATGGAACTTAAGAGTGGTGAAGTTGGATTTATTGCAGCATCTATTAAAGATATATCAAGTGTATCTGTAGGGGACACTATTACAACAAAAGAAAATTATATTAATGAACCTATTAAAGGTTATAAAGAAATGAAACCTATGGTATTCTCTGGTATATTTCCAACTGAATCTAGTAAGTATGAAGAATTAAAAGAAGCTTTGATTAAATTAAAACTTAATGATGCAGCATTAAAGTTTGAACCAGAAGTTAGTGCAGCATTAGGTTTTGGATTTAGAATTGGTTTTTTAGGGCTTCTTCATATGGATGTAATAATAACTAGAATTGAAAGAGAATTTAATATAGGTATTATTGCAACAAGTCCGAGTGTTGTTTATGAAGTTTATTTATCTGATGGAAGTATGGTTTTAGTGGATGCTCCATCTAAGATGCCTGATAAAACAAAGATAGTATCTATTAAAGAACCTTATATATATACAAATATTATAGCACCGAGTGAATATATCGGGTCTATAATGGAATTATGTCAAGATAAACGAGGTATTTATAAAAGTGTTGATTATATTGATGCAACTAGAGTTGATGTTCATTATGAAATACCTTTGTCAGAAATAGTATATGATTTTTATGATAGATTAAAAAGTTCAACAAAAGGTTATGCATCATTTGATTATGAATTATGTGGCTATAAAGAAAGTGATTTAGTAAAAATGGATATTTTATTAAATGGAGAAGTTGTTGATGCTTTAAGTATTATAGTTCATAAAGATTTTGCTTATAATAAAGGTAGAGCAATAGTTAGTAAGTTACAAAAACTTATTCCAAGACAGATGTTTCAAATACCTATTCAAGCAAGTATTGGTTCAAAAGTAATTGCTAGAGAAAATATATCGGCGATGAGAAAAAATGTCTTAGCTAAGTGTTATGGTGGAGATGTTTCAAGAAAAAGAAAATTATTAGAAAAACAAAAGGAAGGAAAGAAACGTATGAAAATGGTTGGCGCTGTTGAAGTACCACAAGAAGCATTTTTAGCGGTTCTAGGTGATTAATAATGGAAGTAAAATATTTATATTTAATGTATCCTACTAAAGAAAAAAGATTATGCTTTTTAGCACAAAGTGCATTAACTTATGGAGTTAATTTAGATTCATTGTGTGAGATGCTTGGTAAAAAGAATGAAGAAGCAAAGAAAAGATTTGCAAGTGAAATGTTAGAAGAAAATAGACAGTTTTATAGTGCATTACTCAATTTGTTTTATCATTGTCCCGTAGATCAAACTAAAGCTAAAAGTAGATATGTTGAATATTTTAATAATTTAGTTGATGCAGCAAGAAAACACGATAAAGAAGAAATGAAGAATTTAATATCAATTATTAGAGATGATAAAGCTATGGATTTAAAAAATAAAGAAAGAAAGTCTGGTTATTATTTAAGTGATGAAGAGACATTAACTATTGTTAATTATCAAATTAAATATGGATTAGATGCAAAAAGAATAGCTAATCTTTACAATATAGATTATCATACATATTTAAAAAGAGTTAGAAAACTAGAAGATATGTATCCAGAAGTTGTATCATATTTTAATTATTTAACAGATTATTATTCTTTAAAATATGATAATGTTAAAAGTTATGGTATAAGATAATGGCTAGTTCTGTTTATATTCATATTCCATTTTGTAGAAGTATTTGTTCTTATTGTGATTTTTGTAAGTTTTTATATAATGAAAAATGGGCTTATGTTTATTTGAAAGCTTTAAAAAATGAAGTAGTTGATAGATATATGGGTGATGATATTAAAACTATTTATATTGGGGGAGGTACTCCATCTGTACTTAGTTTAAAAGAAATAAAACAGTTACTTGATATAACTAAATTACTTAAAACTAATAATTTATTAGAGTTTACTTTTGAATGTAACTTAGAAGATATATGCGAAGAATTGCTTTTATTATTAAAACAATATGGAGTAAATAGATTAAGTATAGGAATAGAGTCTTTTGATAAAGATAATTTAAAGTTTATGGAAAGAAATGCAGAATTTAAGGATGCAGAAGAAAAAATGAAGTTATGTAGAAGACTTGGGTTTAATAATATTAATTTGGATTTAATGTATGCAATACCTGGGGAGTCACTTAAAACTTTAAAGAAAGATTTATCTCTATTTATGAAGCTTAAACCAAATCATTTAAGTTGTTATAGCTTAATTTTAGAAGAACATACTAAGGCTTATGTTAATAATGCATCATATATTGAAGAAGAAACAGATTATTTAATGTATAAACATATTTGTAATACTTTAGATGGTGCTAATCATTATGAAATAAGTAATTATGCAATACCTGGGTATGAATCTATTCATAATTTAGTTTATTGGAATAATGAAGAGTATTATGGTTTTGGTATCGGAGCTTCAGGTTATATTGATAAAATAAGATATACCAATACTCGTAATTTAAAAGATTATTTACTTGGTAATTATGTTAAAGAAAAAGAAATTATCGGTGAAAAAGATGATATGGATTATGAAATAATGTTAGGTTTAAGAAAACTAGAGGGAATAAATATAAAAGATTTTAAAAAGAAATATAATAAAGATATAATGGATGTTTATAATATTAAACCTCTTTTAAAGAGTAAAGAGTTAATATTAAAAAAAGATTATTTATTTATTAATCCAATATATATTTATATATCAAATGAAATACTTTTAAAAATAATTTAATAATTATTGGGTACACTATAGCTGGAGGTTATAGTGTGCTTTTAGATTTAGAGATATTAAATGGTGTTATGAGTTTGAAGTTTGATAAGTATGTTAATACCTATACAGTAGAGGTAGATAATAATATAGAAAAATTACAATTTAATTATAAAGTAGAGGATAACTCTCAAGTAGATGTAATTAATAATGAAAATATAAATGATGGATTAAATTATGTATATATTATTGTAACAAATGAACAGGAACAAAATACATATACTTTAGAAGTATATAAAGAAGTAACAAAGGAAGTTATATCTACCTCGAATTTAGAAACTAAATTAGAGGCAGAACAACAAGTAAATAAAAATACACCATATATAATAGGGTCAATATGTTTTGTAATAATATTAATTTTTTTCTTGATAATATTTCATCCTAGAAAATGTTTTAAAAAAACTATTGAAAAGAAATAAATAAAATGATAAAATTTTAATAGAGTAGAGGTTAATGTTATGAAAAAGTTTTTTATGTTAACAATAATTTTATTATTTAGTTTATGTTTATTAACTTATAATTTTTATAATGATAGTAGTATTGATGATACATCAATTAATAATATAAAATCACAAAATATGTTAAGTATAATGCTAGAAAGTAGCGATGGAAGTGGAAACTATGTGATGACTACACAAAATAGTTGGCCAACTGATGGTTATGTATTTAATAGTGAATTATCTAAGTATGAAAATGGAAGTGTGCTTTCTTGGGATGATACAAATAAAAAAGTATTATTTGAAGGAAACAATATAGATAAATGTTATGTTTATTTTGATGTGTATTCACCTCCTTCTGTTGCTGATTATTGTACTAGTGGTCAAACATTATCATCTTGTATTACAACTTTTGGTAATCAAGGTTATATTATTTCTAATATGTATATTCATAATAGTAGTTTAACAAATGGAGCAGGTGATAATTCTTACAGATATGCTGGGGCTAATCCAAATAATTATGTATGCTTTGGTTCAGATGATACAACTTGTCCAAGTGAGGATCTATATAGAATAATAGGTCTAATAGATGGTAAAGTAAAATTAATTCATGCATATGGAGCAACAACTACAATGCTTGGAACAGATGAAGGATATGTAAATACATATAAAGGAAGATATAATAACTTATCTTCATATTATGTAGAAAATGGAGATTTAACAAAGATAGGAACGTACAGATGGAATAAAACTGGAGATAATACATGGAGTACAAGTACAACTAATACAATAAATTTAAATAAAAATTTCTTAACATATTTAGATAACAAAAATATAAAATGGAAAAATATGATAACAGATACAACATGGTATGTAGGTGGAATGTCTAGTAATGAAGGAGCACATACAAATGCAAAAACTGCATATGATTATGAAGTCGGTGCAAATAAAAATACAACAACAGTAAATGCAAAAATAGGATTAATGTACGTAAGTGAATATTATTATGGAGCATCTCCAGACTATTGGACATTACCAGGATTAGATTCAAATGGACAACCAAGTGAGGATCAGAAGTGGTGGATTGGAGAAGATTATGGTAAAGCTAGAAATGCTAATTGGTTATATACAGGTTTAGCCGAATGGACAATTTCGAGTAGTTCCGATGATTCAGGACAAGCATTTTATGTGGTTATTTTTGGTAATATGCTTGTAACGAGTATTACTGATTATGCTTTGCGCCCAACTTTTAATCTTTCATCTTCCGTAAAATTTGTATCGGGTGAAGGCACAGTTGTAAATCCAATCCGCATAAAATTATGAATCTATTTTATTAACTATGTCTTGTATGAAATATAACTACTGACAAATGAGTTGGTAGTTTTTATTTTGTTGTGGTATAATTATTTTAGTTGAGGTATAAAGATGGAAATAGTTATAACAAGTAATAATAATAAAATGAATTTATTAAAGAAATTTTTAAAAGAAAAAAGGTTTAATAAATATAAATTTTATACTATGAATGAATTTAAAAAGAATATGTGTTTTGATTATAACGATGAGGCTTTAGAATACATAGTTAGTAAGTATCATATTAATTTAAATATAGCTAAAATATATATGGATAATATGTATTTTTTAGATGATGTTGATAATGAAAAGATAATATTTTTAAATAACTTAAAGAATGAACTTATTAATAATAAGTTACTTATTATTAATGATGCTTTCAAAGAATATATAGTTAGTAAAAAAATAATTATATATAATTATGAACTTACTAAAGAAGATAAAAAGGTATTAAATGGATTAGATTATGAAATAATTAATAACTATAATAATTATGTACCTGTTATATACGAAGCTAAAGATATAGATACAGAGATTGAATTTGTTACTAGAAAAATACTAGAGACTATTAATAGTGGGGTAAGTGTAGATAATATTAAATTAATTGTTAATAGTGAATATCAAAATAAAATTAAGTTTTATTTTGATATGTTTAAAATACCAATTAATTTAAATAGTAGTAGTTCTATGTATAGTTTAAGTATTAGTAAAGAGTTTCTAGATATGTATGATGATAATAATATAGATAGTATTATAGAATATTTATCTAAGAGATATAAGAATGTAAATGATTTAGTAGATGTAATAAATAAATCTAGTTTAGTGGAAGATAAATTTATTAGAAAAGAGTTTATTATAAGGGATTTAAAAAATACATATGTTAAAAGTGTTACTTATACTCATGGTGTAACAATAGCAAGTATTAGTGATTCTTTTAGTGATCTAGATTATGTTTATTTACTTGGTTTTAATCAAAATGTTTATCCGAGAATTTACAGAGATGATGAGTATTTGAGTGATGATTTAAAAGAGGAACTTGGTATAGATACAAGTTTAGATAAACAAAGATATGAGAGAAGTGTAATACTTAATGGTATTAAGAATATAAAGAATTTAACTATAACATATTCTTTATTTAATGATAAAGTATTGTATCCATCTAATTTAATTGAGGACATCGGGGTAATTCCCGAGACTATAAATATAGATGAGAAAATCTCATATAGCAAGAATTATACTAGTTTGTTATATGCGAAAGATTTAGATAATTTATATAAGTTTAACATGGAAGGAAAGTATTTAAAACTATATCAAAATAATTTAAATATTAAATATAGAGAATATAATAATAAGTTTAGTTATATAGATAATGTTAAATTAAAAGAAAGATTAAAAGATGGATTAACATTATCATATACAACACTTGAAAATTATTCTTTATGTAGTTTTAAATATTATTTAAGTAATATATTAAATTTAAATATATATGAAGAAAGTTTTAAAACAATACTTGGTAATATAACACATTATGTTTTACAACATGGACTTACAAGTAATATAGATGTTGGTAAGTATATAGAAGAGTATGTAAGTGAAAGTGACTTTGTTTTTAAAGATAAAGAGTTGTTTTATTTGGACATTTTAAAAAATGAGTTAGAGTTTGTTCTTGCATACTTAAAAAGAATGCAAGAGTCTAGTGGGTTAAAAAATTATGAATTTGAAGTATCTTTGTGTGTAGAAAAAGTAATAGATGGTATAGATGTAATATTTAAAGGTTTTATAGATAAGTTAATGTATGGTTATAAGAATAATAAATTAACTATAGCAGTAGTAGATTATAAGACTGGTGAAAAAAGTGTTAAATTAGATTTACTTAAGTATGGTATTAATTTACAATTACCAATATATTTATATTTATTAAAAAATAATGAAAAGTATAAAGATGCTTATATAGCAGGTTTTTATATTGAAAAAGTACTTAATAATGTGTTAAATAAAGATTTAAAGAAAAGTATAGAAGTACAAAAAGAAGAAAATATTAGATTATCTGGTTTTACAAATAGTGATGTTGATATAATTGAGGTTTTAGATCATAATTATAAAGATGGTAAAATGATTAAAAATTTAAGATTTAAAAGTGATGGAAGTTTTTATGCATCAAGTAATGTTTTATCGAATGATGAAATGGATGATTTAGTAAATAAAATAGATATATTAATAAATAATACAATTAAAAGTATTGAAAATGGAGAATTTAGTATTAATCCGAAAGTTTATAAAAAGAAAAATATTTCATGTGAGTATTGCAATTTTAAAGATATATGTTTTATGAAAAAAGATGATGAAGTAGTGTTGGAGGATAAAGATGAAGTGGACGACGGAACAACAGTTAGCAATTGAAATGGATGGATCAAATATAATTGTATCAGCTGGAGCAGGTTCAGGTAAAACAGCAGTGTTATCTGAGAGAGTATTACAAAAAGTATTAAATGGAGTTGATATAAGAAGAATCCTTATTTTAACATTTACTAATGAAGCAGCAGGAGAAATGTCTGCAAGAATTAGAAAAAAAATAAAAAAAAGTGGTTTAAAAGAACAACTTGAATATTTAGATTCAGCATATATTACAACATTTGATGCATATGCACTTTCTTTAGTTAAAAAATATCATTATGTACTTAATATAAATAAAGATATAAAGATAATTGATGCATCGATTATAAATATAGAAAGAAAACGACTACTTGATAAAATATTTGATGAATTTTATCAAGAGAAAGATTTAGATTTTTTAAACTTTGTTAAAACATTTACTATGAGAGATGATGAAGTATTAAAAGAAGGTATATTAAATATAAATGATGGTATTGATTTAAAATATGATAAGAATGAGTATTTAGATAACTATATAGAAAATTTTTATAATATAGAATATGTTAATAAGATATTTAATGAATACTTTAAATATTTGAGTGAACTTGTTGATAATTTTGAGACTGATGTAATGAGTTTAGAAAACTATATGGAAAGTGATGCATATATAAGTATATATGATAGTGTATCTAAGATATTTAGACCAAAGACTTATGATGATTTATATAAATATAGAGATATAAAATTAGGTAGATTTAAAGGTTTAGATGAAGATGGGGTATTTTTAAAAGAAAGAGTTAAAGATAGTCTAGAAAAAATAAAATCATTAATAATATATAGTAGGGAAGATATAATAAAGTATTATTTAAGTACGAAAGATTATGTTAAAGTAATAATAAAAGTAATAAAGAAATTAGATGAATATCTAAATAATTATAAAATAAGTAATGGTGTATTTGAGTTTAGTGATATAGCTAAGATGGCAATAAAGTTAGTTAAAGAAAATAAGTATATTAAAGATGAAATAAAGTTTTATTTTAATGAAATAATGATAGATGAGTATCAAGATACAAGTGATTTACAAGAAATCTTTATTAGTGAAATAGAAAATGATAATGTTTATATGGTAGGTGATATAAAGCAATCTATTTATAGATTTAGAAATGCTAATCCTTTGATATTTAAAAATAAGTATGATAATTATAGTAAAAATATTGGGGGAAGAAAAATTGATTTAATGAAGAACTTTAGAAGTAGAAGTGAAGTTTTAAATAATATAAATGAAATATTTAATTTACTTATGATTAAAGATTTAGGTGGTATAGATTATACTGATAATCATGAGATGATTTATGGTAATGAGACATATATAGAGTCATGTAAAAATGAATATAATAATAATTTAGAGATACTTACTTATAATGATGAGGGTAAAGAGTTTTCTAAAGATGAAATAGAAGCTTTTGCTATAGCAAATGATATTAAGAAAAAAGTTAATGATGGTTATTTGGTTGCTGATTTTGATATTGGGGGATTACGTAAGTCAAATTATAGTGATTATTGCATTATTTTAGATCGTGGAAGTAGTATGCCACTTTTTAAAAAAGTTTTTGAGTATTTTCATATACCTATGGAAATATATCAAGATAATAATTTAATGGATGAAACAGAAATTTATATTATCAAAAATATTATTAATTTAATTATTAATATATCAAAGAAGATATTTAATAAAGAAACAAGGTATTATTTTACGAGTGTTGCAAGAAGTTATCTAGGTAATATGAGTGATGAAAAAATATATGAAGCTTTGGAAGAAAATAAGATGTTTAAAAGTGAAGTATATAATATATGTAATGATTTAGCAAAAACATTAGATAATGAAACCCCATCAACAATATTAGAGAAAATAATAAATAAGTTTGATATATATAATAAACTTATTTTAGTTGGTAATGTTGATGCTGGTATTAAAAGAATAAATTATTTACTTGATTTAGCAAAGAATATTGAATTTTTAGGTTATACAGTAGAAGATTTTAATACATATTTAAATACTTTGGTTGATAGTAAACAAGATATTACATATAAAGAAGCTAAGTCTGGTAGTGTTTCCGTTAAAATGATGAATATTCATAAATCAAAGGGGTTAGAATTTCCAGTTTGTTATTTTACTGGGTTTAAAAAGGATTTTAATTTGAGAGATTTACAAAATAGATTTATGTTTGATAAGACCTATGGGATAATTACTCCGTTTTATAGTGATGGATTAGGTGTTACTTTTGTAAAAGAATTAATTAAAAGAGATACAATACTTGAAGAGATTGCTGAGAAAATTAGATTATTTTATGTAGCTTTAACTAGAGCAAAAGAAAAAATGATTATGGTTATGCCTGAGGTTAAAGAATACCCTCATGATAAACCAGATTTTTATGAAGAATCTAAGTATCGTTCGTTTTATTCGTTTTTATCTTCAATTGCAGGAGCTATGAAAAAATATATGTATGGAATTGATTTAAATAGTCTTGGGTTAACTAAAGATTATGAATTTAGTAGAGCAATAAGTAAGAATATGAATGATGAATGTAATGATGTTATTAATTTTGTTGATGTAAAAATTGATACGGAAGAAATAGAAGTTGCTAAAGCATCTAAAAGAGTTGAAAAAATACTTGATAAAAATAATGCAAAGTTACTTATGTATGGAACAAGCTTGCATGAATCCTTAGAATATGCATCATTTAGTGATACCAATAATACTTTAGTAAATGATTTAAAAAAATATTTTGATTTTGATAATGCCAAAGTGTACCAAGAATTAGAGTTTTTATATGATTCTGATAAAACATATCATGGGATAATAGATTTAATGCTTGAGTATAGTGATAGAGTTATTGTAATTGATTATAAACTTAAAAATATTGATGAAGAAGATTATGTTAAACAATTACATGTATATTTAGATTATGTTAAAAATATAACAAAAAAAGATGTTAAATTATATTTGTATTCTATACTTGAAAAAAGTATTAAAGAGATTATATAATATAAGAAAGGAAGTGATATAGTGAAAATTGCTATAATTGGGGCAGGTGCTAGTGGACTTCTTGCAAGTATCATTGCAAGTGACTGTGGGTATGTTGATGTTTATGAAAAAAATAATACTGCAGGTAAAAAGTTACTTCTTACGGGTTCTGGTAAATGTAATATAGGTAATATAGATAATGATATTAAACATTATCATTCTAGTAATATGGAAGTTTTAAAAAAAATGAAACTAGAAGAAAAAATTAAAGATGTAAAAAAAACACTTGAGGATTTTGGTATTATTTTAAAAAATAAGAATGGTTATTTATATCCGTATAGTGAAAAAAGTAGTAGTGTTAAATCTGGACTACTAGCAAATGCTAGAGTTAGGGGTGTTAATTTTTATTATGATGTTTTTGTTGATAATATAATTAAAAATAAAAATAAGTTTATTATTAATGGGAAGAGTTATGATAAAGTTATTATTACTACGGGTGGTAAATCTTATGAGAAGACTGGAAGTGATGGCTATGGTTATAAATTAGCGGAATGTTTTAATCATAATATAATTAAAACATATCCATCACTGGTTGGATTAAAAACAAATACTGGGTATGAAAAAGATTTATTTGGTGTTAGAACTACTGTAGATTTATCACTTTATGTAGATGATTCTTTAGTAAAAAAAGAATCTGGTGAACTTCAGTTTACTAAAGATGGTTTAAGTGGTATTTGTATATTTAATTTAAGTAGAGATGTAAATAAGTATTTAGAAGAAAATAAGTGTGTTGAAATAGGTATTAATTTTGTTCCATGGTATAAGAGTGATAAAATACTTTATAAAAATTATGAGTTATCTAGTGTTTTAGATGGTTTCTTAGATTATAAATTAAGTAATGTATTACTTGACATAGCAAAAGTTAAACATGATAAGCGTTATGATGAATTAAGTAAGATAGAAAAAAATAGATTAATAAATGTACTTACAAATAAAAGAGTAAAAATAATTGATACGAATTCATTTAATGAAGCACAAGTTACTAGTGGAGGTGTTGATTTATCAGAGGTTAATCCATTTACTTTAGAGTCTAGACTTGTAAGTGGCTTATATTTTGCTGGTGAAATACTAGATATAGATGGAGATTGTGGAGGTTATAACTTAACTATAGCTTTTGTTACAGCCTTAATTGCTGGAGGTTTTTATGATAAGAATTAAAGGTGTTAGGGTAGCAATTCAAGAAAATATTAACTACAAAAAAGTAATAGCTAAGAGGCTTAAAGTTAATATAGATGATATAAAATCATATAAAATACATAAAAAATCAATTGATGCAAGAAATAAAATGATGTTTTCATATGTATTTGATTTTGATGTAGAGATAGATAATGAAGATAAGTATTTAGATAATAATATTGTTAAAGTTGAAACGGAAGAATATGTATTACCTAGTCAAGGTAGTGAAATAATAAATAATAGAGTATATGTTGTTGGAGCTGGACCTGCGGGATTATTTGCTGCTTTAAAGCTAGCGACATATGGCTATAAGCCAATAGTCATTGATAGAGGAGAAACTATTTTAGAAAGAATAAAAACTATAAATGACTTATGGGAAAATAATAAATTAAATGAAGAATCTAATGTATGTTTTGGTGAAGGGGGAGCTGGAACATTTAGTGATGGAAAATTAAATACTTTAGTAAAAGATAAATATTTTAGAATGAAGGAAGTGTTTAAGACTTTTGTAGAATGTGGAGCACCAGAAGAGATTATGTATGATAGTAAACCTCATATTGGAACTGATATATTAAGAAATGTTATCATTAATTTAAGAGAAAAAATTATATCTTTAGGGGGAGAATTTAAATTTAATTCTAAACTAGAAGATATTATAATTAAAGATGGTAAGTTAGAATCAATTATAGTTAATAAAGAAATTATTCCATGTAATATACTTATTTTAGCAATAGGTCATTCTGCTAAAGATACATTTAATATGTTATATGAAAAGAAATTAAGTATGGAATCTAAGCCTTTTGCAGTTGGTCTTAGAATTATTCATCCTCAAGAGATGATTAATGAAAATCAGTATCCGATTAATTATAAGTTTTTACCAAGTGCATCATATAAATTAACTTATAATAGTAAATCAAAGCATGGGGTATATAGTTTTTGTATGTGTCCCGGAGGTTATGTAGTAAATACAAGCACCAATAAAAATAGATTATGTATTAATGGAATGAGTAATTATAAAAGAGATTCTGGATATGCAAATAGTGCAATTATTGTAACTGTAGGTCCAGATATTTATGGAAATAATACACTTGATGGTTTGAAGTTTCAATCAAGATTGGAAGAAAATGCATATAAGTTAGGTAATGGTTTTATTCCAGTTCAAAGGTATGTTGATTATAAAATACATAAAATATCTGATAATATAGAAAGTGATGCATTTAAAGGTAATATTAAGTGTGCTGATTTAAATAAAATATTTCCAGATATTATAAATGAAAACTTAAAAGAAGGAATAGATTATTTTGATAATAAGATAAAGGGATTTAATGGGGATAGTGCAATACTTGCTGGAGTTGAATCTCGAACTAGCAGTCCGATTAGAATTTTAAGAGATGACTTTTTAGAATCAAATATAAAAGGTATTTATCCATGTGGTGAAGGTGCTGGTTATGCTGGAGGTATTACAACAAGTGCAATGGATGGTATTAAAGTATTTGAAAGTATTTATAAAAGATATAAAAATAATTAACATGTTTTATAAATAATCATAAGATATAGTACATTATATAATGTTTAGATAGAAAAAGATGAGGAAGCTTTCTTTTTCTTTTTGTATGTGTTATAATTTGGGAAGGAGGGTGTTATGAATTATTTAATTAGTGCAGAAAGTTATAGATTGATTGATAAAGAAATAAAAAAGATAGTTAAAGATAATAATTATATTATTTTTAATATGTCTAAGTGTAGTATAAAAGAAGTAATCGAAGAAGCTTCATATTTTGGACTTGGTATAGATGAAAAATGGATTGTTGCAAGTAATGCTACATTTTTTGGAACTGATAAAATAAGTGAAGAAGATAATAACTTACTACTTAATTACTTAAATAATTCAAATCCTAGTTCTAACATTATATTTACAACATTAAATGGGATTGATTCTAAGAAAAAAATAGTTAAGTGTATAAAAGATAAAGGACAGCTGATAAATATCAGTAAGATGGATAAAAGAGGTTTAAATGAAGTACTTAATGCATATTTAAGAAATTATAATTATAATATGGATTATAAAACTGTTAATTATATAATGGATAATTCATTTAAGAATTTAGATATTATGTTTAATGAATTAGATAAAGTTATGCTTTATTATGGGTTTCCTTGTGATATTAAATATAGTGATGTTGTAAAAATAGTGGGAGAAGAAAAAACTAATAATAATTTTTTATTTGTAGATGCAGTTATAAATAAAGATTTAGGTAAAGCAATAAAGATATTTAATAATTTAAAGATATATAAAGTTGATGCAACTAGTTTAGTTATATTACTTGCTAGAGAATATAGATTAATGTATTATGTAAAAACGTTATATAATAAGTTGGGTATTAATGGAGTTATTGACTACTTGCATATGCAAGAGTGGCAAGTTAATAAATTATATAATAATAGTTTAAAGTATACAAATAATGAATTGTTAGATAATTTAGTTAGTTTAAGTAATATAGATGTTGGAATAAAGAAAGGTTTATTAGATAAAGATACTTCTTTAATTTCTTTTTTAATTGATACTTGTAATTAGATTTTATTTGTGGTATTATTTATTTAGTATTTAAAAATAAAGATGTGGAGAGAATAAAATGAAAAAGAAAAAAATAAAATTATTTAGTGCAATAGCACCAGTTGCACTAGCACTTCTAGTAGTAGGTGTAACATATGCATATTTTCAAAATCAATATGGCTCTGCATCAAATGCAGATGTAGATATTGATATAAGGTATTTAAATTAATTAGATATTAATTTCTTAAAAATGGTACATTATAATATTTTATAAAGATTAACTAGATAAAATAATGTTACTAAAAAAACAAAATTTATGTGTGTAATATGTGGATATAATGAAAATAATGTTAAAGATAAAGAATCTGGAATTTACTTTTTCATTTCACTTCAAAAAAATATTTTGCAAATTAACAAAAAACTATTGCATATAAAACAAATAAATGATAAAATTTTAATAGAATAGAGGCTTCGGAATAGAGGCTTCGGAATAGAGGCTTCGGAATAGAGGCTT
>CAKOKR010000018.1 GCA_934095965.1 uncultured Bacilli bacterium | reverse complement strand
TTTTTTGAAAATTTTTTTGCAAAAATAGTGATTTTTCCCAGAAGTCTGGGAAAAAATAATTTTTTGATAGTTAAAAATATAATGTAAAATCATGTAAATAGTGTAAAATAGATGAAAAAAACATTATAATTTACACAAAATTTACGTAAAAATATATCTTGAAATATATCGTTAAATCCTTTATACTAAAAGAGTAGAGTAAGTGGAGGATGAAAATGAAAAATAAGGGTTTTACTTTAGTGGAATTAATCGCAGTTATAGTAATAATTGCCTTAATACTAGCACTGACAACAGGTATATTTAAAAGTGTACGAAGAAATATTTTAGAAAGTGTATATGAAAACACAGTAAGTGACATCTTAACCAAAGCAGAAAGTTATGCCAAAGAAACAGGAATGACTGGAACAATTGATATAAACGTTGATTTTTTAATTAAAAATGATTATCTAAAAGCTGATGATGATAAATATATATATGACCCAAGAAATAAAGATAACAAATTAAACTGTTATATGATTCACATTATCTTAAAAGACGGTGAATATGAAGCAACTATGTTAGATAAAAATGAAAATGAAGATGGAACATGTAATGAAAATGGTTTTAATACAAGTGAAGTAAATATCTTTTGTAAAATGGATAATGAAGAAGCCTTTCATGAATGTAATGGTTGGTATAATGACAATTTAACATTAAAGATAGTAAGTAACAACAATAAAATTACTGAAGAAGACATAAAGATGAGTGAAGTTGAATATTCAAGTCTAAATGGTTTTTATGAAATATTGAAAAAAGATTCTTCTAAAGAAATAACAGTTAAAACTGATACAGTAATAGATACAATATACACAGCCTTAGTTAAAATTAATGATAAAAACTACACAGTTAGTCAAAAAATAAATATTGATAAAGAAAAACCAATAATAATATCAAAAAAATTAGATGTAGTATATAACAAAGGTCAAGAATTAAAACTAAATACAACTGATTTAAGTGGATCTGGTATAAAAGGATATCAACTTACCAAAGGTGATTGCAAAACAAAAACCTACAGCAAAAATCCAATAAAAATAACATCTAGTGGCAAATTTAATTTATGTGTAATAGATAATGTAGGTAATAAAACAACCCAAGAAGTAAACATCAGTAAAATCACATTTAATTATAACAATGTATCAAGTACTGATATTATAACAAAATCAATTTATTATATGAAAGAAGATTGTGAATATCCACTTTTAACACCAGTTCGAAATGGTTACTTATTTGATTATTGGGAAAACCTAGAAGGAAATAGAGTATATGATTTAAAAACAATCAAAGATGATGAAGTAGTAAACGCAAAATGGAATATTCTAGATGTTGATACTAAAGCTGATAGAATTGACAAAGGGACTGTCGGTGTAAAAATTGAAAATAGAGTAAATCTAATATTAGTTTTAGATATCTCAGGAAGTATGTCATCAAATTCAAGACTAACAAATTTAAAACAAGTATCAAACAATTTAATTGATAGTATGTCATTTGAAGCTGGTTCAACAATATCTGTAATATCATTTGATGATACTGCATCAACTCTTCTTACAAAAGGAACAGATGCAGCAATTGTAAAAAGCATTATAAATAATTTGTCAACTAAAGGAAGTACATCATTTAATAGTGGATTAACCAATGCTAATAATTTAATTACAAATTACCTAGCAGGTGAAGATAATGTTTTTGTAATATTTGTAAGTGATGGATACGATAACTCAGGTTATTCATCAAGTATTGGTAAAGAAGTAAAACAAAAAGCAAAAACTGTATACTCAATTGGTATAGGTAGTGATGTATCAACCGCCGATTTAATAGATATTGCATCTCCGGATTGTTACTTTAATGCTAGCGAAGGTCTTGAAAGTCTAAAAGAAATATTTACAAAAATTCAAGAAGAAATTCGTGAAGAAGTTACATACAGATCAAAAAATGGCTTAATACCTTTACCAAATTTATATGTAGATGAAAATAATAAATTTGCTTTATTTGTAAACAATGAAGAACACGTATTTTCAAGTATGGATGAAATCAGAGAAATATTAACAATCAACGAAGGAATTTACAACTTAGATTTAGTTAAAATTGATAATAAATATAAATTAAATGGTAATTTAAAAAGTATTGAATTTACATATTATTACAATTAATATCACAAAAAATAAAGGAAAGGCTCTTTAACAGAGCTTTTTTCCAAAAATGTTGTTGTGTTAAAAAGAAATACATGATATACTTTTAAGTGAAATTTGGAGGATATATGAAAAAAAGAATAATTAGTGCAATAGTAGCCTTACTTATAGTAATACCCTTAATAATAATGGGAGGCATTTATTTTGAAATAGGCTTAAGTATAATCGCAGCATTAGCTTACAAAGAAATTATTGATTTACCAAAATCCCACGGAGAAATACCAAATTTAATGATTGGACTAGGTTTAGTATTAATGCTTTTATTAAGTAATTATAGCATGATGGATTTAGGAAATGGTTATGATTATTCACTCGTAGCTTTAATATTACTTGCAATGTTAATACCACTTGTATTTTATAAAAATGATACATATAAAAGTAATGATGCATTTTATTTAATAGGTATGAGTTTCTTACTAGGTATAGCATTTAATACATTCCTAATACTAAGAAGTGAATCAATATATTTACTTGCTTGGGTATTATTTATTCCAATGTTTAATGATATATTTGCTTATTTAATAGGTTCTAAATTTGGTCATCATAAAATGTGCAAAGAAATAAGTCCAAATAAAACATGGGAAGGTTCAATTGGTGGTCTTGTAGTAGGTTGCATAATTAGTTTAGTATTTTACCACGCTTTAATAAGTGCCATTGATATAAAACTAGTAATTATTACAATAATATTATCAATAGTTGGTCAAATCGGTGACTTAATAATGAGTAAAATCAAAAGAGAAAATGATATTAAAGATTTTTCAAACATCATGCCAGGACATGGTGGAATACTTGATAGATTAGATAGTAGTATATTTGTAGTATTAGCATATGCATTAATGATGAGTCTATAAGGAGGATGACAATATGTGGTTTATTTCAATATTAATATTAATATTTATATTAGGTATTATAATACTTGTTCATGAATTTGGACACTTTATCTGGGCTAAAAAGTTTGGTGTTCATATTTATGAGTTTTCAATCGGTATGGGTCCAGTAATTCATACCCACAAAGGAAAAGATAAAATAGATTATAACATCAGAGCTTTTCCAATCGGTGGATTTGTTTCAATGGCTGGAGAAGTTTATGAAGATGCCGATGATTCTGTAAAAAAAGAAGATTACATGTGTAATAAACCTTGGTGGCAAAGAATAATAATTTTAGTAGCTGGGGTAGTAAATAATTTTATTTTAGCAATAGTTTTATTATTTATAAGTGCCTTAATCTGGGGTGGAAGTACTCTTGATGCAAAAGTAAAAGACACAGTTGATGGCTATCCAATGGCAGAAGCAGGAATTAAATCTGGTGATATTATAACAAGCATCAATGGTAAAAAGGTAAGTACTTGGGATGTTGCTCAAATTATATTAGTTATGAAAAATAAAAATGATTATTATACATTTGAAGTAAAACATCAAGATGGAAGTAAAGATACATACAAAGTTGTACCTAAAATTGAAAAAGATGATAATGGTACAGAAAGAGAGGTATTTGGTATTCAAATAGATTCAACTCCGCTAACTGGATTTGTTGGTTCATTAAAATATGCATTCTTAAAATTTGGTAGTGTAGTAGAATCAATGTGGCTTACAGTAGGTGGCTTAATTACTGGAAAAATATCAACAGGTGCATTATCTGGTCCAGTAGGTATGTATCAAGTAGTTAATGAAGGAGTTGCTCTTGGACTTAATTACATGATTTATATTACAGCATTCTTATCAATCAATGTAGGTTTTATAAATATTTTACCATTCCCAGCATTTGATGGTGGTAGAGTATTCTTCCTTATTGTTGAAAAAATAAAGGGAAGTCCAGTAAACTCAAAATTTGAAAATACATGTCATATGATTGGTTTTTGTTTATTGCTAGCACTAATGTTACTAATAACTATCCAAGATATAATCAGATTATTTTAAAAAATACGAAAAAACTGCATAATTTGCAGCTTTTTTTTAGTTTTTTAAAAAAACTTTAACTACCCTAATTTTAAAAATTTACCCCCATTTTTGTAAAAAGAAGCTCAAAAACAACAGAATTTTGCAAAAAAGACCCCAAAAATTTAAAATTTCAAGATTTGCATTCCTCAAGAAACTATAGTATAATGCAAAACGTGGAGGCAAAAAATATATAAAACTACTAGTGAAAATAGTAAAACAATAAGTAGGGTCGGCTGGATCCGAATCTGGTCTGCGGAGGAAGAGATTCCTGTGAAGCAGAAAAAAACTGCCGTGAGGCAGTTTACATTAATTAGGAAGATTTAACTTCTTCAGTAAAACTTTTCAAGGCTTTAAGAAATTCATCTTGGTCATTTAAACCTACAAGAAATTCTTCGCCATTGATAATATTAATTTTTCTAATACAAAAAGAAGCAACGTCATCGCTCTTAGTTAAAAAAACATATTTAACGTTATCGATTATAATTTCTTTAGTGACAATATAGTCATTATTATCTTCGAGAGTTATTATTTCAACATTTTCCATCATCTTGATTCTCCTTGATTTAATTCACTAAGTAGTAGATTAACTTCATCCATATTAACATTTCCCTTAGCATATGCTGTAAGTACTTTGTTCATTAGGGATTCATAATCGCTAAGTGAAATGTTTTTATTATCCAAATAATCTTGGAAAGAACTGTGCATACAAGCTTTTATTTCATCTTCGGTATACTTACTTGGATCATTAGCAATAAGTGTAGACATATTTTGAAATATTTTATCCATATGTTCAATCTTGTCATAATCACTTAATTTATTGTAGCATCCATAGATTCTCGTATCAATATCATAATTTTTATTATTGTCCAAAATATCTTTTGAAGCACCCCCAACATCATACCACCAATAATATTCACCAGCTTGTTCATTAAAGCCTCCATATTCCTTATTAGCAGTAGCAGACTCTCCAAGTTCAGTCTCTATTCTTTTAACCTCAGCATTTAATTGTTGTGTATCTTTAATAGATTTTGCTCCGACAGTTAAAAGGGAACCAAGTGCCACAAACAATATAGCTTTTTGTGCTAGCTCTTTAACACCTTTAGTTTTTTGAACAGTTCTTCTTTTGTTTCTAACCTTAGGTCTGTTTACACTCATTTCTAAAGCACTAGATGAAAAACTTTTTTTAGCAGTGCCATCTTGATTAAAAAGTGTATTTACTGAATAATCTAGTTCATTTACATCCATTTTATACCTTCTTCCTATTATAATTTTACCCTAAAAAGTGTAACTTGGCAATAAATTTTTTGAAATTTGACAAGTTATATTGCAATGTTTTAGCTAATTTGGTATAATTTATGAAGAATAGGTTAGGTGAGGCTAGTGAGCTTAAGTGTAATAGATAAATATGTTAACAAAAAATCTAAAGACTTACTCGAATATGCAAAAATATTAGAATCAATCATAAGTATTGAAGACAATAATTTGTGGCATAGTAAGAAAGATTTTACAAACTATGCTAAGGAAGTAATTGAGAATTATGCAAATAATTTTTATTTCCAAAATAATATTCATAAGGATAATCCAATTGAATATTCAAACGACAACATCAATTTTGTTTTAAAAGCAATATTAGAATATTGTCGCTTACATGACACAATAGATATAGTTAAATTAAGAAAGAATGAAACTTTTCTTTTATCAGTAATTATATGTAGTGCTTGTTATGTAGATTTTGCTTGTAACGTCGTTGATGGTGATTATCAAGATACTAAAAACAAATTTAAATACTTACTTAGTTACTTAAGAAAAACTAAGATATTAAATGTTAAAGACAACAAGTATTTTGTTAATGATCTATTCGAAGCAATCAAGAAAAATACCGCAGAAGATAAAAAAATTCTAAGTGGTCTAGAAAGCGAAGCATTTAAAAACACATATACAATGCTAAGTAACAATCCAGTAATATATGATGTATCATATACTTACAATATTCCAGACTTAGAAAACTTTGATGAAAACTTATCAAAGCGGGTACTTAAGACATATGAAAATAAATTCTTTGAGATGTCTCTAGATGTTTTAGAATTAAAGATTCTCGAAGAATTAATTAGCAACAAAGAAATGCCAACATATGTAATACGTGTTAACAAGTATCTAAAAAAAGCAAACATTGTAAGAAAGTTAAATAACAAATACTTAAAAGATTACATCAAAATATTGATACCGTTTGAACATGAAGTTGAGTATCAAACCCACATCAAAGATTTAAAAGAAATAGGTATGAGTTTTATCTACGAACTTGAAGAAACCAAAAATGTTGATTCAACAATATTTATGGATGACACTTTAGTACTCGTAGACAAAGAATTTATAAAAAATAATTTAGACAATGAAAACAATTTCAAAAAAATGAACGTTAAACTAATTGTAAAGAATAAGGAGGATTAGAAAATGAGTGTGTATGGTGAATTTTTTACAAAGTTTATGGGACCATTATTCGAAGGGTTCATAAAAATATTCAAGGGTTTAGGTGAAGGGTTATTCCAAATGTTTAATGTAGTAACTTACATAACAGTAATTGGTGACTATAAAAGTGATTTAAAAGGATTAGGTCTATTAGTAATGGTTTTATCAATAGTATTCCTACTTGCGATAATGGCTCTTATTATATTCTTAATTTACAAATCAGTAAAAACATATCTAAGATATCGCAGAAATGTAAAAAAAGAAGACATGCTAGTTGAAGAAATAGATTCATTAAATAATGAAATTTTCAAACTAAAAAGAAATGCTGAAAAGTTCAGTGAACTTGCAAATGCAAACGGAGAAATTGAATACAATGAAGATGGAACTCCAAAGAACGAACTAAAAGAAGGAGAAAGCAGATTCTTTAAACTAAGTACAGTTGATGAAAAATTCAAAAACTATACTCCTGAAGAAATTGTTAACAACTTCACATTAGAAAGTTTCTGTGATACATTCAGAAATTATTCAGCATCAAAATTACATCTATATTATGATATAAACTTAATTAGATTATTTATTGCATCATTTGCATCAAACAAATTAATCATTCTAGAAGGTATTTCTGGAACAGGTAAAACATCTCTAGCATATGCATTTGGTAATTTCGTAGATAATGAAACAACCGTAGCTAGTGTTCAACCTTCATGGAGAGACTCAACAGAAATCTTTGGTTACTTCAATGAATTTACAAAAAAATTCAATGAAACAGAAATTCTAGAAAAAATGTATGAAGCTCAATATGATGATGAAGTATATATTACATTACTTGATGAAATGAATATTTCTCGTGTTGAATATTACTTCGCCGAAATGTTATCTATCTTGGAACTTCCAAATAAAAAAGACTGGGTTGTTGAACTAGTTCCAAATGTATGGCCAAATGACCCTAGTAAACTAGAAAACGGTAAATTAAAAATACCTGAAAATATGTGGTATATTGGTACAATCAACAACGATGACTCAACATTCATGATTACTGATAAGGTATACGATAGAGCAATGCCAATTGCAATCGATGATAAGTGTGAAGAATTTGCAGCACCAGATACTGATAAGATTAAAACAAGTTATAAATATCTAGAAAGTCTATTCAAAAAAGCAAGCGAAGATCATCCAGTTAGTCAAGAAAACTTAGATAAACTTGCTCAACTTGATAGATATGTAATCGATCACTTCAGACTTGCATTTGGTAACAGAATTGTAAAACAATTAAAAGATTTCGTTCCAGCATTTGTTGCATGTGGTGGTGAAGAAGTTGCAGGTATTGATTACCTAATCGCCCACAAAATACTAAGAAAATTTGAACAATTAAATTTAGCATATATCAAAGATGAAATTGATGGTTTAATTAATTATTTTGAAAAACTATTCGGAGCAGGAAAAACTCCAGAATGTAAAGCATATTTACTAAGACTTAAGAAAACTATTTAGGTGAGTCTATGGATATAGTAGAATATATTAATAATTTAAATAAGGAACAAGCCTCAGCCTTTGTTGGGGCAACTTCCTCAAATATAACCGTCAAAAGAGACATCGATGCTTGTGTAAGTGATACAACTTGGATTGACATGGTCGAAGAATGTATCCCATACCTAGATAACATCATAAGAAATCCCAGAAGATTTATTGTTCAAGAAGAAAACATCGTACCAATTGAAAAAGCGAAAGTTGTAACTGAAGAATCAATCAGACACTTAGCTCAACATACAAGCATGATTCAAGAAGTACATGATGATGGCACAGTAATTCCTTTAAAACTACTTAATGTTTATAGAGAAGAAACTGTTGATTTATATGAAAATAGATTCATCAAATCTTTAGTAGATAACCTTTATACATTTGTAAACAACAAATTAGCAGAATCAGACCAAAGAAGTTATGCAAACGTTGATAGTGAAGTAACTTACCAAGGTATAATGAAGAAAAAAGGTGAAGAAGTAAATATTAATGTTACGATGACTAGTAAAAAAGAAACTGAAGTTGATGCGTCAAAAGATGGACATAGCTTAGATGAACGTATCGAACACATCAAAGACATTGTTAGTGCCTTCCGTTCATCAACATTTATAAAAAGTTTAAAAGAATCTAGTCCCGTAAGAAGTCCAATAAGAAAAACTAATGTAATACTAAAAGAACCAAACTTTATTAAAGCATTAGAATTATGGGAATACCTAGAAAAAAATAACATTAAACCAGTTACCAGCAGAGATAAAAGAACTGAAGTACTACATGATTCAGATATTAAAACTAAGTTTGACTTTGCATTCTTCGTTGATAATGATGCAATTGAAATAAAGAAAAATAATCAAACAGCAGAATTTAATTCAGCAATCATCAGTAAACTAGTAAATGATTTTGTCTTCGCCGGAGACATAACTGAAAAAGAATTCAAAAGATTAATGGAAAAAGAAATGAAACAAGCAAAGAAACGTAAAGAAAAAGCAGAAGCTGGTATAAGAAAAACAATTGATGCATTCTTTCAAGACTTTGATAAGAAAAAGAAAAAAATAAATTTATTAATAAAGTAGGTGAGGGTAAAAATGGCTAAAAAGAAAGAAATGAATGAAGAAAAAACATTTATGAAAAACAAAGAAGTCATAGATATTAAAAAATTTATGCTTTTAAAAAGCAAAGAACAAGATGATTTAATAATTGATACACTAAACAAGATGTATGAAGGTGCTATCGAAGTATCAAAAAAACACATTGATAAAGTATTAAATGTTGCATTTGATAATAAGGATAATGATACATTTTTACCTCATTCCTTAAAAGTTTCTAAAAATGGAAATAAATTAACATTTGAATTTAAAAAAGGTAACAATGCTTTACTAATTTTATTTCTACTTGGTTTTTTATTCCTAGCAGGTTATGCAACATATGCCGGAGTTCAATTAATAGGTAAATCAAAAATGAACATTGACTTAAATGGTGATGGAATTCCAGATTTAAACATTGATTTAGATGGTGATGGAATATGTGATGTAAACTGTGATACCAATAGAGATAAAAAACCAGACCAAAATATTGACTATTTAAATAGTAATAAACCAACATTTAATGTAGTTCGCCCGGATGGTTCAATATTTAATAAAATGAATCAACTTGATGAAAATGGTAAATGTAAATTAAATTGTGATACCGATAAAGATGGATGGCCAGATACAAACATTGACTTAGATGGTGATGGCAAAGCAGATATAAATATCGATATTGATGGTGATGGAAATCCTGATTTAAATATAGATACAAATGGAGATGGAGTACCAGATGTTAATATTGATGATGATAATGATGGTAAATGTGATCGAAATTGTGTATCAAACATTGTTGCTAACAACAAAGGACAACTTAATGTTGATTTAGATGGCGATGGTAAATGTGATGTAAACTGTGATACAAACGGTGATAAAATACCTGAAGAAAAAATAGATTATGCAGGTAATAAAAAACCAACATTTAATGTCCCAGATGAAAATGGTAATTTAACAAATAAAACAAACCAAGATACAAATGGTGATGGCAAATGTGATTTAAATTGTGATATTGATGGAGATGGCTGGCCAGATATAAATGTTGATTTAGATGGTGATGGCAAAGCAGATTTAAACATCGATAGAAATGGAGATGGAACACCAGATTTAAACATCGATACAAATGGAGATGGAAAACCTGATTTCAATATTGATGATGATGGTGATGGCAAGTGTGATCGAAATTGTACATACATAATTGATAAAAATGGAAAAGGTGGTTCAACAACAATCGGCGACAATGGTGCTAATATTGAAACTGCTGCATTGGTTGTAATGTTTGAAGATGGTAACAATATAGCATTATCAAATCTTTATCCAGATGATCAAAATGATCCAAATGTTAACACAAAAGTACCAGACATCAGATTCTCAATTGAAAATATAACAGATAAACCATTAAAATATAACATTGAATGGATTGATGTTGAAAATACATTTACAAGTACAAACTTCTGGTTCAAAGTAGCAAGTACTTATAATGGATTTAACCAAGACTGGACAACAGCACCAAAATCTAATGGAAGAATGGCTACTGAAGTAGTGGTTGCACCTAAATCAAAACAAATTTACACAGTTTCATTTACATTACATGGAACTGGACAACCACAAAATTATGACCAAGGCAAATACTTCCGTGGTAAAGTTGCAATAGATATTATCGAAGACTAGTTAGTGCTAGTCTTTTTCTCATATATTTGTTATAATAAAACCAAGGAGTGGTAAAATAGTAATTATGAATATAGATATAGATAGATTACGACTTGATGTAAAAAACTATTACCTAAGTGCATATTTTACCTTAGGTTTAAATGTAACACTAGGTTATTCCATAAATATAGATAACTTAACAAATGAAGAAGTTGTAGACTTAGCTATAAAACTTGGATTTAACTTATATGACTATGAAACAAGAACTAGATAATAATAATCCCTCATAAAACATATACTTTTATGAGGGATATTTATGTTTTATAATAATATACATACAAGAATTAGATATGTTTTTCTAGTAGTAACAATTATTTTAATTATAGCAATAGCAAGAGTTTTCTATATCCAAGTTTTTTCATACAAAAAATTAAATACTTTAGCAGAATCTCTATGGAGTAGGGAACTTCCCATTTCAGCCGACCGTGGTAAAATCGTTGATAGAAAAGGAAGAGAACTTGCAACAAATATCACAACAACATCTCTAGTTGTAATACCAAATCAAATCAAGGATAAAGAACAAACTGCTAAATATTTAAGTGATATTCTTAAAAGTGATTATAAAGATATGTTAAAACATGTTAGCAAGAAAACATCAATTGAAAGAGTTCATCCCGAAGGTCGTGGTTTAAGTTATGATATCGCCGAAGCAATAGATTCTCTAAAACTTGATGGAGTATACTTAGTTAAAGAAAGCAAAAGATATTATCCATATGATAATTTACTTAGTCATGTCTTAGGTTATGTAGGTATTGATAACCAAGGATTATCAGGTCTAGAATTATATTACGATAAATATCTAACAGGTAGTGATGGTTCAATAAAATATTTCTCAGATGGAAAAGGAAGAAAACTTGAATTATCAGAAATTTATGAAGCTCCAACGAGTGGAATAACTCTTCAACTATCAATAGATTTAGATTTACAACTTGCTATAGAAAATGAACTTGATAATGTGGTTGCCAAATATAATCCGAATAGTGTAGTTGCAATTGCAATGAACCCTAATACCGGAGAAATACTTGCAAGTAGTGCAAGACCAAACTTTAATAGTAATAATTATAAAGCTTATAGCACTGAAGTTATAAATAGAAACTTACCAATATGGATGACTTTTGAACCAGGATCAACCATGAAAATAACAACATATACTGCAGCGATAAATGAAGGCTTAGTAAATATTTTTGAAGATAAATTCACCGATACGGGCAAAATAAATGTTGATGGGGCAACACTTCATTGTTGGAAACATGGAGGTCACGGATTGCAAACTTATCTTGAAGTCATAGAAAATAGTTGTAACCCAGGTTTTGTCAATTTAGGTTTAATGCTTCAAAAAGAAAAATTAATGGAATATATTAAAAAACTTGGTTTTGGTAAAAAAAGTGGAATTGATTTAAATGGTGAATCAACTGGAATATTATTTGATATAAATAAAATGGGAAATGTTGAACTTGCAACAACTGCATTTGGTCAAGGAATAAGTGTTACACCGATTCAACAAGTTAGAGCAGTATCAGCAATAGTAAATGGAGGAACTCTTTATACTCCATATATTGTAAAAAATTTCTTAGAACCAGAAACTAATACCATAATAAAAAGTATTAGTCCAAAAGGTACTAAAAACATAATCAAAAAAGAAACATCAGATTTAGTAAAATATGCCTTAGAAAGTGTTGTTGCCAAAGGTTCAGGTCATAACGCTTATATTGAAAACTATCGAATTGGTGGTAAAACAGGAACAGCTCAAACAGTTGAAAATGGAGTATATTCAAACAGTAAATATATCTTATCATTCATAGGTTTTATGCCTGCAGATAATCCAGAAATTGTTTTATATGTAGCAGTTGATAATCCCAAAAATGTAGTTCAATATGGTGGAGTAGTAGCAGCACCCATAGCCAAAAACATATTCTTAAGTGCCATAGATATATTAGATATAAAACAAAGTAGTGAAGGAATACTAAAAGAATATACATGGTTAGATCAAAAATATGTTGAAGTTCCAGATGTAGTTGGTAAATCATTAGATGAGGCTAAAAACTTACTTAAAGGCTTTCACATTGAATACTCCGGTAATGGTAACAAAGTTATTTATACATCACCAAAATCAGGTACATATACTAAAGAATTTGGCACAATAGTATTAATGCTTAATTAAAAATGTAAAGTTTTGTAAAAAAATCAAGTAATTCTATTAAGATATTATAAATTATGTTGTATAATAAAAAAGAGGTGGAAATATGTTAATTTTAGCAAAAGCATCAATGGCTTTAATGTTAGGTTTTGTTTTATCATTAATAACTGGTTTAATTGTTGTGCCTT
This sequence comes from uncultured Bacilli bacterium, assembly GCA_934095965.1. Taxonomy (GTDB): domain Bacteria; phylum Bacillota_I; class Bacilli_A; order RF39; family UBA660; genus Onthocola_B. The sequence goes on along the minus strand of CAKOKR010000018.1, from coordinate 16,544 downwards.
TATTTAAAAAATTACATTTTGGTCAATCAGTAAGTCATTTAATAAATGAAAGACACTTAAAAAAAGATGGTACTCCGACTATGGGTGGAGTTATATTTATAATACCAGTTATTGTTTCTTTAATACTTTTATATTTAAAAGGAAGCATTGCAATAAGTTATAATTTAATAATCGTAGTATTTGTATTTTTAGCTTATGGACTACTTGGTTTTATAGATGATTTTATGAAAGTAAAATATCACAATAATAATGGTCTTAGCTTAGTTACAAAGTTTTTAATTCAAATGATTATAGCATTAGTATTCTTTTACCTATTTATGAAAGGTGGAGGAGAACCAGTTCTAAGCATAAGTTTCTTAAATATATATATTGATTTAGGTTGGATGTTTGGTTTATTTATTTTATTCTTATTAGTTGGTACCACTAATGCTGTAAATATTACAGATGGTTTAGATGGTTTAGCTGGTGGTTTATCTGCAATTGCATTTTTTGCTTATGGTGTTATAAGTTGGAATGCAGGTTGGTTAGAAGGTTATCAAGAAATAGCAATATTTTGCTTTCTACTAGTAGGTGCTATCATAGGTTTCTTAGTATTTAATACTCATCCAGCTAGAATATTTATGGGTGACTTAGGTTCACTAGCTTTAGGTGGTGCACTTGCATCAGTTGCAATAGTTTCAAGACATGAAATATCTCTGGCAATAATCGGCGGAGTATTTGTGGTAGAAACTCTATCAAGCTTAATTCAAATTATATCAATTAGATATTTTAATAAAAAGGTATTCTTAAAAGCCCCGCTGCATCATCATTTCGAAGAATTAGGTTGGCAAGAAACAGATATAATTAAGTTATTCTGGGTTGTTGGTTTTATCCTTGCAATGGCAGCAATAACATATGGAGTATGGTTATAAAAAAAACGGGTCTAATAAACTCGTTTTATTCATGTTCTTTAAAGAATTTGTAAAAAGGAACATTTAATACTTTACTAATCGTTGCAATAACAGCTATTGAAAATGTTTGATTAACTTTTACACTTTCAATATTAGCAATTAAACTTCTTGATACTTGACATAACTCAGCAAGTCTTTCTTGAGTAATTCTTCCATACTCATCAGCATATTCAGATTTATTATTCAATCTATAATACTTAACATTTCTATATATTAAAGCAAATATATCATCAATTTCTTTTTCAGTTATAATTGGTAAATCATTACTTACCACCTTTTTAATTTTATCTTTTGCTATCATAAATTAACCACCTTATTAATATTATTCTACATTACTTGTCAAAAAACTATAGACTATATTTAGATAAATATCTAAAAATAGTAGATAACTTTCGTAATAAGTGGTAAAATAATAAAGTAAAGATAGAAAGCGGGTAGTAAATATGAACAAACAAATAAAAAAAATTAACACCAGAACTATTACTTTAACAATTCTTTTTATATTAATTTTAATAGTTATAGCACTTTTAATAGGTAAATTTACTTATTCATATTTAGCACCAACAATAGATGATGATGTAGAAGGTGTAGGTGAAGTAACAGCAAGTGGAGATACAATTATTTTCACAAAAGGAAATACTTTATCTTTAAGTGCCACAACAGATAACTTTAAAACCGGAGGGAGTAACTTAACAAGTACAACAAATCCAAAAGTAAAACTTATGGCATCAAGCAAAACAAGTAGTGCATCAAGTACATACTTTGCAGGTATCATAATAAAAAACAATACTTATAAATATACAACAACTAATAAATTGCCTGAAGTAATATTAACAGTAAAAGATGAAAATGGCAACATTGTTGAAACAAGTGCAGATAATTTAAACTTTGTAACAGTTAATGATAACTTAAAAGGTTTTGATATAACCGGTGTTACTGGACCATTCAATATAGTTAAAGAATATCCAATAGCAACACCAACAAACAAAACAGAAGTAATTCATACATGGACATTTACTCTAACATTTGTTAATCTTGAAACAGACCAATCAGAAAATGAAAATTCAACATTAGAAATGGATGTAGTACTTCAAAGAAGTAAAATTCCAACATCGGTAGCAGATTTTTGTACAAATGGAGATGGATTAAATGATTGTATTGTCACATTTTATAACAATTTAAAAAATGCAACAAATATGTACTATCATGACACGACACTTCCAAATGGTGGAGAAGATAATTCATATAGATATGCTGGAGCAAATCCAAATAATTATGTATGTTTTGGAAGTGATGAAGAGACATGCACATATGAAAATCTATATAGAATAATAGGCTTAATAGATGGAAAAATAAAATTAATCTTAGCAGATGGAGCAACATCAGATATGTTGGGAACGAATGCAGGATATTCAAGTAACTATAGTGAAACAAGATGGAGTACAGCATATTACAAAGGTAATGGTGATTTAACAAAAATTAGTGTGTATTATTGGGATTCTACAAATATAAACACATGGAGTGAAAGTACAACAAACATAACAAATTTAAATACAAATTACCTAACATATCTAGATGGAAAAGCATCAAAATGGAAAAAAATGATAGCAGACACAACATGGTATGTTGGTGGTTTTACATTTAATAATGGAATATTTACAAATGCAAAAACAGCATATGACTACGAAGTAGGAGCAAATAAGGATGTAACATTAACATTAACGTCCAAAATAGGATTAATGTATGTAAGTGATTATTACTATGCAGCTAGCGAAGATTATTGGACATTACCGGGTTTTGGATCAGGTGGTAACAATTATGAAAAATCCATAAATAATAACTGGATGTATATTGGGTTATATGAGTGGACAATTTCAAAAATTAAAAATTCTACAGAAGACGCTACTACAATCGTTGGAACTGGATATACTTATTCTGATTATGTAAGTGACCCACATGCAATTAGACCTACATTTAATTTGGTACCATCAATTAAATATGTCAGTGGAACAGGAATTCAATCTGATCCAATCCGTCTAAGTCTTTAATACATGTAATAACTAATAATATAAAATAATATAATTATATAGGTGATAACTATGCCTAAAAAGTATGATAAATTATTATTATTGGTAGTTATTATTATATCTATATTTGGAATCATTATGATATATTCTGCTAGTTCTATCTGGGCAGAATATAAATTTAATGATTCTTTTAAATTTGTTAAAGCACAAAGTGCTTTCTTTATTATGTCTTTAATATTAGTTTATATATTAAGTAAAATAAATCCTAAGATATATTATGAAAAAGCAAATCTAATATTATTAATTTGTTTTATATTACTTATACTTGTTTTAATACCAGGCTTAGGTAAAATAAGAAATGGAAGTAGAAGTTGGTTTGGGATTGGTGGTTTTGGAATCCAACCCAGTGAATTTGCAAAACTTGGTTTAATAATATATGTATCAAAATACTTAACAAATAACAATAAACTAATCAAAGATATAAAAAAGGGAGTATTACCAATTCTTTTAGTTATTGGTATATTTTTCTTACTTATTATGTTGGAACCTGACTTTGGAACTGCGATGGTTATAGTTATAACTTTAGTATCAATATTGTTTATTTCTGGTGTTAAATTATCATTTTTTATAAAAGTAGGTATCATAGGTCTTCTTGGAATAGTTGCCTTAATAATTGTTGCACCATATAGAATGCTTCGAATAGTATCATTTTTAAATCCCTGGGTAGATCCATTAGGTAGTGGATATCAAATTATTCAAAGTTTGTATGCAATAGGTCCCGGAGGATTACTTGGTCAAGGATTTTTAAAAAGTCGTCAGAAACAATTTTATTTGCCAGAACCTCAAACAGATTTTATATTCTCAATTATATCTGAAGAATTTGGCTTTTTAGGAATACTTATAGTTACATCCTTTTTTGCATTTATATTTTATAGAATAATAAAGATATCTCTAAATTGTGATAACTTATTTTATAAGTATTTATCTTTTGGACTTGGTTTTGGAATAATTATTCAAGCATTACTTAATATATGTGTAGTTATTGGTTTAATTCCCGTGACCGGAGTAACATTACCATTTTTTTCTTATGGTGGTTCAAGCCTTTTAGTAAGTATGATTAGTATTGGAATTATCTTAAGTATTAGCAAAAATTAAAAAATTTTAAGTCTTCGATAAAATTCAGCAAATTTTTTGCATTTGATGTGTTATTATAGGTGTCGTTTCTTCAAAAAAGGAGTGATAAAATTTGATAAGAACAAAAATATATTCAAGAAAGTAAGTTGAAATCTCGTGACTATTATCTAGACATTTTAATAATTTTATCAAATGGAGAAATGTTTAATCTAGAGATGTATAATAATTTTGGTTCAATAGAATGTAAGAAAAGTTTAAGTTATGCATCCCTTTTATATTCCCAACAACTAAAAAAGAAAGATTCATTTAATTTAATTAAAAAGGTAACAAGTCTAAATATTATGAAATGTATTTCCAAAACGTAAATAAAAAACTAGTAAATAGATATACTTTATCAAATACGTTTAACCATGAAAAAATAATCGAAGAAAGTATAAAAATGTCTTTAATAAAACTTGACATTTTGCAAAAAATACCTTATGATGTAAATGAAGAGAGATATGTAAGATGGTGTAGATTTATTGATGCAAAATCTAAGAAAGAAGCATCAAAGCTAGCAGAAGGGGATGATGTGTTTATGACAACGATACAAATGGTAGATGAATTCTTAAGTGACCCAGACATAATTAATGCATTCCATAACGATTCATGGAGAATAGAATCAGCCAAAGAACGTAAAGTGACAAAAATGCCAAAAGCACAAGTAATGAAACTACAAAAAAGTTTATAACGGAGCGAAAATATGTGTTTAAAATTTAAAAATAAGAAAAAAATCAAGAAAAAGAAAAAATAATAAATTAATATATTTAATCCATATCATATAAAATTATTGTAAAACTAATGACTTTTTTTAAAAAATTTGGTACAATTTAAATATGATATGGAGGTAATATATTTATGGAAGAAGATATATTAAAAGAAATTGAAGAAACAAATGAAAATAAAACTAGTAATGAAATAATTGAAATTGATGAAAATGAAGAGATAAGTAATACTCAATATGATTTAGAAAAAGTCGAAGAACCAGAAGGAAAAAAGAAAAAGGATAAAAAGCCAAGTAAATGGAGTAAACTAAGTAAGAAAGGTAAAATTATAATCATAGTAAGTGCGGTAGTTCTTCTTATAGTAATAATTCTTTTATTATGGCTATATGTATTTAAGAAAAATGACAATACAAATGAAAATAAAGAACCAAGTGTAGTTTTAGAAAAAGAAAACTATAAATATGTAGATGGTAAACTAATATTTTTAGATGAAAACAAAAAAGAATTAGGTTCATACGAATGTAAAAACAAAAATGAAAATTTATGTTACATAGCATACTATAGCAACGAAGATGACTTTGATGAATTTAAAAAAGTTTATGAAAGTGGCCTAGAAGTATCCGTAGCAAGTGACATATACAAAGAAAAATATGTCTTCGTATACGATAATGAAAAGAAAGAAGACGGTGAAGTAACATTATATAACATCAAAGACAATAAAAATGAAGGAATATATTCACTAGTAAAAGAAGTAAACTCTGATAAGGCAATTGTTAAGAAAAATGATAAGTATGGAATAATTTCTTTTGATGAAAATACTGATGTAGCACTTGATTATGAATACATGGGATACATTCTTGATAGTGAAAACCTAATCGTAGCAAGTAACAACAACTATAAATTAATATCTTTTGATGGAAAAGATGTAAGTAAAACTGTTCCAGGAAAAATAATGAGTTACGATAGTGACAATATAAGTGTTAAAAGTGGAAATACATATCACGTATATGATTACACAGGTAATATGTTAATAAATAAAGAATTTGATTATATAAGATTTGCAGATACCTACATAATCGGAGCAGATAATAAAAAATTATTTGTTTATGATAACAAAGGAAACATCATGAATATGGATGGTGTAAGAATAACAAGTAGTGAATATAATACCAAATTAATATTTAATGATGAATTACGTCAAACTGGAAAAGAAGAAGCATTTAATGTATCAGTATCAGGAAAAACTTTAAAAATAGAATATGGTGAAGAATATACGAAAATAAACTTAAGTGAAGGTGAAGTAAGTAGCAACATGGAATACATCAGTTATTTCCAAGGAAAATTATATTTCTATAAAGATGCCCAAAAGACAGACTTTTTAGGAAGTTATCAATGTAGTTATGCAAACAACTTAAGTGATTCAAACCAAATGTTAGAAAACTGTTATCTAGGAAAACAAAGTAATATTGTAAATAATACTGAATATACTAGTTACTTACCAATATATAATAATAGATATGTATTTATTGCAGATACAAAAAGTCCAAATGCAAACGATAACATAGTTTTATATGATTTAAAGAATAATAAAAAGCTTCCAACATATAAAAGTGTTGATGCAGCATTTGAATCTAGTGATACCACAGTTAATTTTGTTAATACTGCAGGTACTTTAGTTGTTACAAAAAACACAAGTGGTTCATTCGGTGTAATTAATGTCTTATCAAATAGTGTTGATGGAGTAATACCTTTCAAAGATAAAGATACAAATGCAACTAATGAAAGTATAAAAATAGTAAATGGTTACTATATTACCAAAAGAAGTGATAAAACAAACCACATCTATGATACCAAAGGAAACGAAATTACTAAAAATATGAGTATAAAATCTGATATAGAATCATTTGAATCAGAACACATATTAGTAAAAAATGAAAATGGAAAATACATGGTATTTGACATGAATGGAAAAGTAGTATCAAGTGAATATGATTATATATTGATAGATAAAGAATACTATGTAAGTGTTGATAGTGAAAATATTCTTGGTCTATACAAATATGATAGCGAAGAAAATAAAATCGGTGAAAAAATTACTTTAGATAGCAACTATAAAGATTCTTTAAACTTTGGCATAAGAAGTAACCGTGTAGTAATTACCTACAAACAAAATAATGAAACTAAAGTAATCGAAGTAAATATATAAAAAGGTGATAACATGAAGGATAAAAAGACATTAATTACAATAATTGTGTTACTAGTTATATTGATTCCATTATCTGGATATGCAACATTTAATCACTTTTATATACCAAAAGAAACCTTGAAAGAAAATACTAATAAAGAAACGTTTTTTGATAACAAAGTATACTTTTATCTAGAAGGACAATTTCTTGGGTATTATGATTGCACTACTTGTAGTAAAATAGACTACCTTATTAATGATAATTCATATCATACAAATTATTATAAAGATGGAAATTTGGATATGAACGGAGCAATAAATAGCATGTATGGAATTTTTAAAGAAAATAATCAAGCCGTGGTATACAACATTCCTGGAAAAAGTATTATTGGAAAATATGATGAAGTAAAAAATTACAAAGTTAAATCAAGTAGTAAATATCTAATTTATAAATCAAATAGGAAATATGGGGTCATCAATTTTGATATTGGTGGTATTCCGATTCCATGTGATTATGATTATATCAGTATACCTGCCCATTTAAATGATTCTACCCTTGATAGTAGCAAATTTATTGCTTTAACAAATAGTACATGGAAAATTCTAGATAATAAAAATAATGTAATAGCAACAAGTAATGAAGAAATAGTGGATTTTAACGATACATACTACATCACATATAATAGTGGTTACAATATTTATGACTATGTAGGAAATAAATACTTAGAAAGCATACCAAAAACTAATGTATATGGTGTTGGGAATTATCTATTTGTTTTAAATGATAAGCAATTATTTGTATATAAAAATTTAAATGAAAACATGGTAACTTACAAACTATTAAATGATTACAAAGACATATATTTTAACAAAACTGAAAAAGGTATCGAAGTAATTATTGATAAAAATGTATCAGAAACACTTGAACTATCATAAATAATTTGTTAAAATATGTTTATATTTTAGTGATTTTTGAGGAGTAATATATAACTTTTTTAAAGAGAGTTAGTGGTTGGTGTAAACTAATAAAAAGAATATATGAAGGTTGCAAAATGAAAAATAATGCAGAGATGCTTTATAATCAATTAAGTTAAATAAAGGATGGTACCGTCATTATGACTCCTTGGGTATCATTCTTTTTTATTTTAGAAAGAAGGAATTAAAATGTTAGAAAAAAAGTACAATCATCAAGAAGTTGAAAAAGACAAATATGAAAAATGGGTAAAAAGTGGCTACTTCGAAGAAAAAGAAGGATGTCCTGCATATGCTATAGTTATTCCACCACCAAATGTAACAGGTAAACTTCATTTAGGTCATGCTTGGGATACAACACTTCAAGACATAATCATTAGATATAAAAGAATGCAAGGATTTAATGCTATCTGGGTTCCTGGAATGGATCATGCAGGTATTGCAACTCAAGCAAAAGTTGATGCAAAATTAAAAGAAATGGGAATAAATCCAAGAAGTATTTCACGTGAAGAATGGTTAAATTATGCTTGGGATTGGAAAAGAGAATATGCTGAAAATATTCATAAACAATGGGCAAAACTTGGATTAGCTCTATGTTATTCAAAAGAAAGATTTACCCTAGATGAAGGATTAAATAAAGCAGTAAATCATGTTTTTAAAACTCTTTATGACGAAGGTTTAATTTATCGCGGAGAAAGAATCATAAATTGGGACCCAGCTCAAATGACAGCATTATCAAACGAAGAAGTAATTTATAAAGAAGTTGATGGCGCATTTTATCACATCAAATATTATATTGATGGAACAGATAAATACTTAGATGTTGCAACAACTAGACCTGAAACATTATTCGGAGATACTGCAGTTGCTGTTAATCCAAATGATGAAAGATACAAAGATTTAATTGGAAAAATGGCTATTCTTCCTGTAGTAGGTAAGCTTATTCCAATCATCGGGGATACTCATGCAGACCCAGAATTTGGAACAGGTGTTGTTAAAATTACTCCAGCTCATGATCCAAACGACTTTGAAGTAGGTAACCGTCATAATCTAGAAAAAATAGTATGTATTAATCCGGATGGAACAATGAATGAAGCTGCTTTAGAATTTAAAGGTCTTGATCGTTTTGAAGCAAGAGAAGCTTTAATTAAATACTTGCAAGAAAAAGATTTACTTATTGGAATAGAAAAAATAAAACACAATGTTGGACATAGCGAAAGAAGTGGAGTAATGGTTGAACCTTATCTTTCACGTCAATGGTTTGTTAAAATGAGACCCCTTGCAGATAAAGTATTAGAAAATCAAAAGAATAAAGATACAAAAGTTAATTTTGTTCCTGAAAGATTTGAAAAAATCATGAATCACTGGATGGAAATAACATATGATTGGTGTATTTCACGTCAACTTTGGTGGGGACATAGAATTCCTGCATGGTATAAAGGTGATGAAGTGTACGTTGGTGAAGTTGCGCCCGTTGGTGAAGGTTGGATACAAGATCCAGATGTATTAGATACTTGGTTCTCAAGTGCTTTATGGCCATTCTCTACACTTGGTTGGCCTGAAGAAACAAAAGACTTTGAAAAGTTTTATCCAAACAACGTATTAGTTACAGGTTATGATATCATTCCATTCTGGGTAAATAGAATGACTTTCCAAGGACTACACTTCACAGGAAAAAGACCATTCAAAGATTGTTTAATTCATGGACTTATCCGTGATAAGATAGGTAGAAAAATGAGTAAATCTCTAGGTAATGGAGTAGACCCAATGGATGTTATTGATACCTATGGTGCAGATGCTCTAAGATTCTTCTTAACAACATCTTCAGCTGCAGGAACAGACCTAAGATACGATGAAGAAAAAGTTAAATCAACATGGAATTTCATTAATAAACTATGGAATGCATCAAGATTTGTTTTAATGAATATCGAAGGATTAGAAACACTTTCTTTTGATAATCTAAAACCTGAAGATAAATGGATTTTAACAAGTTTAAACAAAACAATTAAAAATGTAACAAAAAATATGGATGCTTATAATTTTAACAATGTAGGCAATGAACTTTATTCATTCATATGGAATGACTTCTGCGACAATTATATCGAAGTAGCAAAATTTAGCTTAGAAAGTAATACCACAAAAAGTGTATTATATAAAGTATTAGTTAGTATTTTACAAATGCTTCATCCATTCATGCCATATGTTACTGATGAAGTATATAACCAATTACCAATTCATGAAGAAAATATAATATTAAGTACATATCCAACTTACAACAAAGATGAAGTATATGAAAAAGTTTACAAAGAATATGAAGATGTAATTGAATTTATCAAAGTATTTAGAAATATAAAGTTAGAAAATAAAATAGGTAAAGACTTCGGAGTAAAAGTTAATACTGATGCAGATTATAGCATAATATTTAAATTACTTAGAATAAATGAAGAACAACTAAATAAAACAATTGGTAATAAATTTAGTTGTGTTTATAAAAATTATAATGTTGATATTTTCTATGAAAAAGAAGAAACTGAAGAAGATATACTTATTAAAAATAAACAAATTGCTGAACTAGAAGCAAGCATTGAAAGAAGAAAAAAATTATTAAGTAATGAAAATTACGTTAATAAAGCACCAAAAGAATTAGTTTTAAAAGAACAAAATACTTTAAAAGCAGAAGAAGAAAAATTAGAAATACTAAAGAATGCATAGAGTTATGCGTTCTTTTTTAAATATAAAAAAATACCCAATCACATTGATTGAGTAAATCGACAAAACGGTTAACACCCAACATGCAAAATTGGAGTGTTCCTTTTTTTATTATACGCAAACCTTTTTGCTAAATACATAATATCACATAAATTCATGTTTGTCAAATTGAAAATTTCAAAAAATTTCACAATAACTAGAGACTTTTTTCATAAATTTTGTTACAATATTATGTGAGGAATGATAACATGAATGATTGTTTATTTTATAAAATATTAAGACCCATAGTAACGGGTTTTGTTAAAATCTTCTTTAGACCAAGCATCATAGGAAAAGAAAATATACCAAAAGAAGGTCGCTGTGTTCTAGCGGGAAACCATACAAGTATCTTTGATGCAGTACTTTTGATGTCATCAACTAAAAGAGAAATTCACTTTCTAGCCAAAAATGAATTATGGCAAGGTCCAAAAAAAATAATATTTTCTAATCTAGGTTTAATTCCCGTTGATCGAAAAAATAGAGATGGTAATGCCTTACACAACGCTGAAAAAGTATTAAAGAATGATTTAGTAATAGGTATATTTCCAGAAGGCACCACAGAAAAAACTGGTGTAATGTTAAAGTTTAAAAAAGGTGCAGTAAAAATGTCTAGTGATACCAATAGTCCAATAATACCTTTTGTTATAACAGGCAAATATAATATATTCAAAAACAACTTGACTATAAAATTTTTAGATAAAATTTATATAAAAGATGATTTAGTTAAAGAAAATGAAAGACTCATGAATATAATTAGTAAGGAAAGGGGAAATTAAATTGGATATATTTTCATTTTTAAGAAGAAGAAAAAAAATACCACAAGTATGGTCTAAATATTACACAAAAGAAGAATTAAATATTAAAATACCTAATATAAGTATGTATGATCAAGTAAAAAAGAGTGCTTATTTGTATCCAGAATACTATGCATATGAATACATGGGTAAAAAAGAAATTTATAAAAACTTTATTGATGAAATTAATGAATGGGCAAAAGTATTTACAAAATCAGGAATTAAATCCGGAGACATAGTAACTATAACACTTCCCAATATACCAAATGTTTTAATTAGTTTATATGCTTTAAATAAAATCGGAGCTATTGCTAACATGGTTCATCCAATGTCTAGTGAAGAAGAAATATTATTTAGTTTAACTTCAACTAAAAGTAAGTACTTAATAATGCTTGATACATTCTATAGCAAGGTTGAAAACATTATTGATAAATCAAATGTAGAAAAAGTAATTTTTGCAAAAGTTCAAGATTATATGCCCACACTTACAAAAACAATCTATAACTTATCAATAATAGGTAAGTATAAAAAAATACCTAAAAGAGATAACTTCTATACATGGAAAAGCTTTTATCAAAAATATAAAACTAGTGAAACAATGAAGTTTCCAAAATTTGATTCATATACTCCAGCAGTTATTATCCATAGTGGGGGAACAAGTGGTAAACCTAAGAATGTTGTTATTCAAAATAGAGCATTTATCTTGGGAGCTTTACAAGAAAATATTATGATGAAGAATTTATTTCCAGGTGATTGTTGTCTTGCAATAATGCCTAATTTTCATGGTTTTGGTTTAAGTGTTTTAATGCATACCCCTCTTGCTCTTGGATGTTATACAATTCTTATTCCAAAATTTGATTCTAAAAAATTTGATATCATGTTTAAGAAAAAGAAACCATCATGTGTTCTTGGTGTACCAACATTATACGAAGCATTAATGAGTAACAATAATGTTAAAAATTTAGATTTATCTAATTTAAAATATATTGTATCTGGTGGTGATATCTTAACAAAATCACTAGAAAATAAAATGAATAAGTATTTAAAAGAACATAATTCTCCGGGAAAAATAACTCAAGGTTATGGTTTATCTGAAGCTCTAGCAGCAGTAACACTTGCATGTGATGATATAAATAAAAGTGGTTCAGTTGGAATACCTCTTCCAGGAAATCAAATAAAAATTATTGACCCAGCAACAAGAGAAACACTACCATACGGAGAAATCGGAGAAATTTGTGTACATTCAAAAGCCTTCATGCAAGGTTATTTAAATGATGAATCAGAAACAAACACAGCACTTCAAGTTCATAAAGATGGACATGTTTGGCTTCATACCGGTGACTTAGGTTATATGGATGAAGATGGTTTCCTATTTTATAAAGGAAGATTAAAAAGAATGATTGTCTCAAGTGGTTACAATGTTTATCCATCTCATGTTGAAGAAGTTATTGAATCTCATCCCGCAGTACTTCAATGTACGGTAGTAGGTGTCCCACATCCATACAAACAAGAAGTACCAAAAGCTTTTATTGTTTTAAAAGATGGATATTTTCCAATATTTGTAAAAGATGACATAAAAGAATATTGCAAGAAAAAATTATCTAAATATATGATTCCTCAAGAATTTGTATTTAGAAAAAGATTACCTAGAACTAAATTAGGTAAAGTAGATTTTAATAGCTTAATAAATGACACAAGAGGTGATGATGATGATGACTAAAATGCCTTTTTTATATAGACTAGGTAGATTAATACTTGGACCAATATTTAAATGGTATTATAAACCCAGAGTAATAGGTAAAGAAAATATACCAAAAGATGGAGCAATATTAATAGTTGGTAATCATAAACACTTATATGATCAATGTTTAACTATTATATCAACAAAAAGATTTGTTAGATACATGGCTAAAAAAGAATATTTTGATAATAAAAAAACAGCATGGTTCTTTAAAGCTGTAGGTTGTATTTCCGTAGATAGAAAAAATCACGATAGTAAAGCAAAAGAGTTAGCAATAGAAACTTTAAAAGAAAATGGCGCAATTGGATTATTCCCAGAAGGAACTAGAAACAAAACAAAAGAATTTTTGCTTCCCTTTAAATTTGGAGCAGTATCAATGGCTAAAAAAACAGATGCTTATCTAGTACCATTTGGTATCACTGGAGATTATGTTTTTAGAAGTAAAAATTTAACTATAAGATATGGAAAACCATTTAAAGTAACCAACATGGATTTAGAAGATGCTAATAATCTTCTTTATGAAAAAGTAAAAGAACTAATGGAAGAAAATTTAAAAGATGAAATAAATAAAGAAGCTTAGTGCTTCTTCTTTTCATATGGTTTTGCATCATTAGTTCTACCAATTAAATAATCAACACTTGTATTATAATAATCTGCAAGTATGGCTAACTTTTCAATTGGAATTAATATAATACCTAATTCATATTTTGAAAATTGTTGCTGAGTAGTATTTAACACTTTAGCAATATCTTGTTGAGTTAAATCATAATCTTCGCGAATTTCCCTTAATCTTTCTATTTTCATTTTTCATCACCTGTCAATATCATCTCATACATTTAAATGAATGTATTGACATTAAATTCAAATGGGTGTAATATTTAATTATATACAATCATATGGATGCGAGGAATAAATATGAAACATAAAAAATTATTACTAACAACAGCAATAATACTAATATCAATTACAATTGTTTTTTTTAGTCATTTTGAAATAAATATAGTATACAAGGTAGATAAGGAAGAAAAGCGTACAAATAAAAATGTACTAAGTATGATGATAGAAACAGAAGCAAGTTCAGGTAAATATCAAAAATATGAGTCTAATGAATGGCCAACTGAAGGATATATATTAAATATTGAAAAAAGTGGATGTGAACAGGGAAGTAAACTCATCTGGGACGAAGAAACAAAAAAAGTGTTAATGATAGGAAATTCTAGTGACAAGTGTTATGTTTATTTTGACATTTATGTTGAACCAGCTGTTTTGGCTAGTGAATATATTAAAAATTTGTATACAGGAACCCAAGGAGAAAATAATATTTATTTTCATGATTCGTCGTTAACAAACGGAGCAAATGACAACTCATATAGATTTGCTGGTACATCTGCATCAGTTAAAAATTATGTATGTTTTGGAAGTGATGAAGAAATATGTCCAGATGAATACTTATATAGAATAATAGGTGTATTTGATAATAGAGTTAAATTAATAAAGGCAGATTATGCATTAAATGAATGGCTTGATATAGATGGAGAATGGGGACATGAACTTAATAGAGTTGATGCAACTTATCTTGGAAAATTAACTAGACTGGTATATTATTATTGGAATTATAAAACTCCACCAGTTACAGTTAGAAATACTTGGAGTACATCTTTATTAAACACTGTAAATTTAAATACACATTATTTAGAAAACATTGGCAGTGAATGGAGTTCATATATAGCAACAACAACATGGAAAGTCGGCGGTAATACTAAAGCAAATATTAGTGAAACAAATGTAATAAATGCATATCAAAATGAAATAATAAATCCAGTAACGACAAATACAACTGATAATGCAACAACTTATGATGCTAAAATAGGATTATTGTATACTTCTGATTATGGCTATTCATTTCCCCAAGATTATTGGAGTTATCAATTTAGTAATTATGTATCTATAAGAAATAGTAGCTGGATGTATTTAGGTGAAAGTGAATGGACTATAACAAGAGAATCTGGTAGTACTGCAAGTAACTTCATAGTATCATCAACAGGTATAGTTGATTATATTAGTGGCATGCCATCACCTAATTTAGTTAGACCTGTCTTTTATTTAAATGATGATGTAACTTTTATTAAAGGAAATACAGGTTCTGAAACAGATCCATACAGACTTAGATAAATACCAAACTTAACAAACTCTAGATTACAAAGATTTCTGTAATAACTTAAACAGAAATCTTTTTTCTAATTTACAATATGTTAAATAATTGATAAAATATATATAAGGGAGTGACTAAATGAATGCTTTAAAAATAAAAAAAGATTTAATTAATCAAAAAAAATCAAATTTTAAAAGAAATATTTATTATTTTATTCAAATATCATTTTCATATAACTCAAATAAAATCGAAGGTAATAGACTTACCGAAGAACAAACCGAAGCAATATTTGATACGAGAAGTTTCATTCCTAAAAGTGATGATTTAATAAAACTAGATGACTTAATAGAAATTAAAAATCATTTTAAATTATTTGATTACATGATTGATAATATTGATAATGCTATTACTAAAGAAATGATTTTAACAATGCATAAAATACTAAAAAGAGGAACAAATAATGAAGACAATCCTCTTTATAATGTCGGAGGATTTAAAACTATTCCTAATATAATAGGTATTCAAAATGTAATTCATACCAGTAATCCTGAAGAAGTAGAAACTGATTTAGATAAACTTCTTAATGATTATAAAAAACAAGATAATGTATCTTTACAAGATATAATTGATTTTCACGTTTTTTTTGAAAGGATACATCCTCTAAGTGATGGAAATGGTAGAGTAGGAAGAATGCTTATGTTTAAAGAATGTCTAAAAGAATATAATAAAGATAAAAAATATTTAAAAGACACAATATTACATTTTCAAGATATTTATGATAATGTATGTGACCAATTATTAAATTATGAAATAAAAAATGACGGGAAAGAATAATCCCGTCTAATTTATTACTAACAGGAATTTACATCATTCCTGTTAATAATATTATATGCAAATAATAAATAAATATACAAAAAACTGCATTAATTATGCAGCTTTTTTGTTTAAAGTTCTAGCTTCTCTAGCACTAATGATAACTTTTTCTCCATTTATTGTCTTCTTTTGTAAATTTGGTTTTTGTTTCATTTTAGTTGCATTTAAAGCATGTGATCTTCTATTACCAGTTAAAGGTTTTTT
>CAKOKR010000017.1 GCA_934095965.1 uncultured Bacilli bacterium | reverse complement strand
TTTGTAATTTAATTTTCTTTACGACTTCTTTAGCCACGAAAACACCTCCTATAAAAATTTTTTCGCGTAAGTGGTTGTAGGGCGAGTCCGCAAGTTGTCCCCTCCACTTAACAAATTATATATAAAATATAAACTTGCAATTACGATATTACCACATTTTTGTCTATTTTACAAGAAAATTCGTATAATTTTGCATTTTTTATTGGAAATAATTAAAAAATATGGTAATATTAATTAAAGATAGGGATGATTTATGTGGCGAAATTTTTTAATCAAAGAGTAAAAAAAAGTGATGCATCTACCGGAACAATAGTAATTGCTTCAATTGTTGGAGTTTTAATTGTTATTGCAATCGGAGTACTAATTAGTGTAAAGAGCAAGAATAATCACAAGGATGCCGTTATCAAGATAAGGGATAGTGTAGCAGTCGAGGTAAATAGCAAACTTCCTGATAAAACTTTATTCTTTTCTGAACTTGAAGGTGTTAAAGAAAAAGATATAAAAACAAACTATGATAAGGTTAACTTAGAAAAAGTTGGTACTTATGAAGTAAAATTAAAAATATATAATGATACTTATACTTCTAAACTTGAAGTTGTTGATACCGAAGCACCAGTTTTAAAAACAAAAGATGTTAATATTGCAATTGGTGGTTCATACAAACCTGAAGATTTCGTAGAATCTTGTAAAGATAATAGTGATACTGATTGTAAGATAGAATTTTATGATTTAAGTTTAACTCAATCTGGTGAAAAAATTGATTATAGCACATTTACTTCTGAAGGTTCTTACACAATTCAAATTGTAGCAACAGATGAATCTGGTAATAAAACTAATCCTCAAAGTGCAACACTAAATATAGGAAAGAGTACTGTTAAAAATCCAACAGTTTGTAAATACGGAAATGATAGTTATGATACAAGCAAATATATTTTGGCAGTTAATGTTACTGAAAATGGTTGTGGTCTTGATTTAAATGTATATCAAGATGAAGCTAAGTTAAAACTTGTTAATTCTATCGTAGAAAATGAAAAAGCTAAATTAAAGAAAGAATTTAGTACAATAAAATTAAATACTACAGATATTTATTTAAATAGTGACATTGGTCCAGTATTAAATATGACTGGTACTGGTCTAGTTGGTTATACTTTAAAAATAACAGTATCTATTAATAAAGGTACTGCAAATGAAGAAGTAATTGAAGAATACTTTGTTAATTTGAAAGGTGAAAGACAATATACAATTAATAAATATCTATAATAAGACTTGCGTAACGCAAGTTTTTTTATGGCAAAATAAAAAGGCTTAAAGCCTTAATAATTATTTTTTTCTTGATAGAACTACTAGTCCACCAAAACCTAATACAATAACTCCAAAAATAATACCAATTACTGCACCATCGCTGATTCCACTTTTTGAATCTGCTGTTTTACATTTAATACCTGATACATCACAAGCATCAACAAATGTAGTTTCTTTTGCATCAATTTTTTTATCTTTTTTAATTTCAGCAACTATATCTGTGTAATTATCATCTTGATATGCATCTAATGCAGCTTTAGTTATTTCTTCACCAGCATCTCCACCAAATCCTAAGTTATGATATGTATTACCTATTATTACTAGTGGTACATAACCTTGTTCTTCACCAGTTTTTTCAGCAACTGCTGCAGATAGTTTTGAATTATTTTGATTGTTATCAACTTGATATGTAACAAATTCAAAGTAATCAGTATAATCTAAGTATTTTGAACTAAAATATTTTAATAGATTATGGCAGTTACCACACGTACTACTATAGAATAAATATACTTTAACTTTTTCGTGATCTGTTTTTTCTGGTAAATCAACTTTAGCACTAACAGTTGGCATTATTAATATTGATAACGCTGCAATTAGTGTTAATATATACTTCTTCATTTCTTACCTCCATTTTTATTATACTTTTTTTATTGTTTGTTGTAAAGATTATTCTTTTATTTTTTCTAAATCTTCACATTTTGTATGAAGTTTCACATTATTTTTGACGATTTATTAAAACATTACGAGGCTTGGAACCATTTTGAGGTCCTACTACACCGCGTTCTTCTAGCAAGTCCATCATTCTTGCTGCTCTGTTGTAACCAAATCTAAATCTTCTTTGAATTAATGTTGCACTTATTTTGCCGGTTTGAATTGCAAATTCCACTACGTCATTGTAAGCTTCATCTTCTGTATGTTCGTCATAATATTTTTGTGTCATTTCATTTTCCTTCTGATAATTTATATTTTGTTCTTTTTTACAATAATCAATTATGTTTTCTAAATCATTATCTGTAATATAAGGAACTTTTATTTTAATTGGTCTTTCAGTATATCTTGAAATATATAGTGCTGTACCTGGCTCTGTTAATTTTTCAGCACCAACATCATCAATTATCATTCTTGACGCTGATGAACTTGCTGTTCTAAAACTCAATCTTGCAGGGAAGTTTTGTTTTGAAATTGATGGTATTACTTTATGACTTGGATAATTTGCTATTACAATCGCATAAACATTTACATTCCAACCATTGTAAACTATGTATTCAAGTGAATTAAATATTTCTACGTTATCGTTTATTGTTGTTAAATCATCTATTAAAACAATTATATCCGGGTACCTTTTATCAATTTCTAGAGAATTATTTAATTGATTAATATTTTTTAATCTTTTTTCACTTAATAATTTTAATCTAGAATTTATTTCATTACTTACCTTTTGTAATGTAAAATTTAGTGTTGTTGGACTGATAATTACTGGTGACAATAAATGTGGTATTCCATTATAATTAACGTAATCAATACCTTTTGAATCATATATAATCATTTTTGCTTCGTTTGGTTTCTTAGTTAATAATATACTTGAAATAATACTATTCAAATAAGTTGTTTTTCCAGACATTACTGTTCCTCCAATTAACATATTGGGCATTCTAGCAATATTTTCTATCAAAACATTATTTTCATAAGTTCCTATTGGTATAAAAGTTCCATTTTCTTTCTTCATTTCATCTATAAATGGTATTATGCTTTTTGATTCTTCATCTAATAAAACGCTAACTTCAGGCACAGTATAACTTTTTTTGTTTTCAACTATTGGTTTTGATTCTTCATCATTTTCATTTAATTTCTTTAATTCATCAATCGTTGTTATTAAATTTTTTTCTTTTTGAACATTTTTTGTATCAAAAGATATTAAATTTTCTTGTATACTTTTCAAAAGACTTGAATTAGAAAAATAAAGAAGAGTGCTTATTTCATTCTGACATTCTATTTTTAATCTTCCGTATTGATAAACTGGATATTTTACAATTCCTATTTCGTATGTTTCATCTGTTTTTTTAGCATCACTATTTGCTTTTCCCGTTTCCACAAGATTTGCAATACCTGTTTCGAAACAAACATTATCGTATGAATAATAGGTGGATTTATCTAACGATTTTAACACAATTATTCCATCCGGTGCAAATAACATTTTTGTGTTATTTAAATTTAATCCATAAATAGTTACATTCGACTTTATAAATCTTGGTAATTTTGTAATTACAAAAACAGTTCTTCTTGTTATATTTTTATTTTGTTTTAAAGTATCTACATAATTATTTACTTCCCAGATTTCTTGATTTTTTGATAATATATTTAGTGCTTTATTTAAATGTTCAAATTGTTTTTTACTTAAATCATCAAATTCATAATTAAGTTCTATTTTTTTGTATCTTTTTAGAACAATTTTTAAAATAATACCTATTATAAAAGAAAAAATAAACTTATAGTAAAATGGTATCAATATTACTATAATTATTAGTATGTTAGCTAATGTATTTATTTTTTTCGCATTATCTATTTTTTTTAATATATAATCAATTTGATTACTTTCTGATTCTTTTCCATTTATTTGATTATAAGTTACCCCTGATTTATTTACACAAATTTTAAAACTATTATTTTTCATAATGTACACCTCTTTTATTAACCTTTTTATTTCTTTTTATTCTTTTATTTTTTCTAAATCTTCACATTTTGTATGAAGTTTCACATTATTTTTACTGATATATGATATGTATGCATCTTGAATTAATGGATTCATGAAGCTTTCTTTTATATTTGATTCATTATCCTTATTATATATGCTATCTATTCTCGATTCTCTTATTTGTTTACTATTTTTAATTGATTGTAATGGTTGACCTCCGCCACCGATGCATCCACCTGGACAAGCCATAACTTCCACAAAATCATATTGTTTTAACAAGTCATATTTTTCTTTTACTGTTGATATCTTGTTTACAACTGCTACTTTAACATAGTATTTTTGTAAATCAACAGTGGCAGTTTTAAAATCTTGTTCATGACGTATTTCATCAAAGTGATAAAATTTCGCCGGAGCTTTTTTGCCATTTAACATGTAATATGTTGTTCTTAGTACAGCTTCAGTAACACCACCACTTGCACCAAATATTAAACCACTTGATGAAGAACTTCCAAGTAATTTATCAAATTCTTGATTCTTTAATGAATTAAAATCTATATTTGTTTCTCTGATCATCATAGCAAGTTCTTTTGTAGTTAGTGCAAAATCAGTTTCAGGATATAACTTTCTTTCATATTTTTTAGCAACACATGGTACAATAGATACTGTTATTATTTTATTTTCATCTAAATTATACATATCTTTAAAATATGTTTTAATCATTGTTGCTTGCATTGAAAGCGGACTTTTACACGTACTTAAATTTTTAATGTCTTTTTCATGATAAGTTTTAAAATATTTTACCCAGGCTGGACAACAACTTGTAAATAATGGCTTTTCTTTTCTTTTTAATCTTTCAATTAATTCATACGATTCTTCCATTACAGTTAAATCTGCTCCGAATGTTGCATCAAAACAATAATCAAAACCGATTTTCTTTAAAGCACTGACCATTTTTCCTTCTAGAAATGTACCTGGTTCAAAATTAAATTCATCCCCGATTGCAACTCTAACTGCCGGAGCTGTGAATGCTACTACACAATAATCTGTATCATTAATATAATTTAATACTTTTTTATAGTCATATTTTGGTACTAAAGCTCCACTTGGGCATGTTAAAATACATTGACCACAATTAATACAATCATTATCAATGTTGTTTATACTCTTACACGTTTTTAAACACATTCCACAATTAAGGCATTTTTCTTCAATACGATATATACTTACATTATCACTACTTATATTTACTTTATTCATTATTCTCCCTTTGTTAAAGCTTTATATAGTTTAACTAATTTTACTAATATTTCATTTTCATCAATTGTTATTTCATTGGTTGCTATTAATGTGGCAAGTCCATTTGCATATAACCATAAATTCATAAATAAATTTTTTGCTTGTTCAAAAGATAATCCATGTTTATTAACTAAATTAATTATTGCACCTTGGTTCCATTTTTCATCTAAAACATTTTCTATTGATTTCCATTTTAAATTATTACTTAAAAACAAACTAATAAATAAGTTTTTATATTCTTGAGCAAATTCTACATATGCTATGCATAAAGTAAGTAGTGCTTTTTTAGAATCTATTCTGCTTGTAATAAATTCATCATATTGGTGAGATATTTCTTTATAAATATCTTCTTTTATTTCATCCATGTTGTTATAAATTCGATATAATGGTTTTGTTGATACTCCGAGTGCTGCTGCTAAACTTCTGGCATTAACACTTTCCCACCCCTTGTCATTTACCATTTTTACTGCGACTTTTACTATTCTTTCTTTTGATAATTCTACTACTGCTGGCATAACATATATCCCCTTTCAAGCTACTATGGTAACTTATGTTTCTATTATAACATAAAGATTTTCAAAAAAAAAGAGGTTTCCCTCTTTATTCGTTAATACTATAACCATTTTCTTTTAAATGAGCTATAAATCTTTCTTTAAATGTTTGTAAGTCCTTTTGTTCAAGTGTTTTATATGGACTACCTAATGTATATTTTATTGTGTATTTATTTTCATAAATGCTAACTAATTGGAATGATTCAATTAATTTACTTCTAAAATCTTTTAGTACTTCTTTTAAATCTTCATACTTTTTATCAGCTGGCATAATAACCGTATAATCAAGTTCTACGCTTGGATATTTACTTACAACTTTTTCTAAGATTATATTCTTTTCTAATTTGGCATATTTATCAAAATCTATATCAATACATACAACTGATTTTTTCTTGGATAACTTATTTGTATAAATCTTATCTAAAACATTTATTGTACCTAATTTTGTATTATCAACATTAATTATTTTACCTAAGTTTTTATCATAGTATTCTTTTTCATTTACATTGTTTGTTAATAATACTTCTTTATGTTTTAATGATTTAAAAATATAACTTGTTATTGTTTTAGCTTTATTATAAAGTTGTTCAAGGTCTTTTTCTTTTCCACATAAAATGATGCTTAATACTCTTTTATTTTGATTATTTTCAATTATTGTACTAATTTCAAAGATGCTAAATATAGAGAAATTCTTGAAGTTTTCTTCGACGATATTAAGAAGTGAAAAACTTAAGTCATCACGTAGGATATTATTTTCTGTTTTACCTAGAAGTTTTACACCTTCTTTTTTAATTCCTAGAGTTTGTAATGTATTTGTATCATACCAAATGTAACTATTTACTTCATTCATATCATATTTTGTTGCAAGTAGGCTTTTAACTTCATATTCTTCATTAAATGTTTTTTCATGTTCAGTAATAGTTAAATCTAATTTTAATGGTTTTGGTGTAAAGTTTTCAAGACCATAGATTCTAGCAATTTCTTCGATTAAGTCTTCTTCGATGTTGATATCTTTGCTATGTCTAAATGTTGGTACTACAACTTCGTATGTTTTTTCATTATTTTCTACTTTAAAACCTAGACTTTCTAATGTTTTTATAACGCTTTCATCACTTAGAGTTGTTCCCATGTATTTTGTAAGTAAATCTTTATGTAGTGTAATATTTACTTCATTTAAAACATTCGGATAAACATCTGTTAAGTTTGATGCAATTTGCATATCTGGATTTTCTTTTCTTAATAAGTAAACTAATCTCTTGATGGCTTTATCTGTCATATTTGGATCTAGTGATTTTTCATATCTTGCTGATGCATCTGTTCTAAGTCCTAGGAAGTTGGCAGTTTTTCTTACAGAACCTGCATTAAATGTTGCTGATTCTAAGAATATAGAGTTTGTATCATTTAGAATTTCACTATTTTTTCCACCCATTACTCCTGCTATAGCAAAATATTCATCATTATTTTTAATCATTAAATTATCTTTAGATAATTTTCTTTCTGTACCATCTAATGTTGTAAATACATCACCATCATTAGCAAGTCCAACTTCGATATTTTTTACTACTCTAGAATCAAAGGCATGCATTGGTTGACCAAGTTCTAACATTAAATAATTAGTTAAGTCAACTATTAATGATATGGAACGCATACCTGTATAATATAAAAATATTTGAAGTTCTAATGGAGACTTATTATTTTTTATATTATCTATTTTTAAACCTGTATATCTATAACAAAGATTAGCATTATTTATTTTAATATCTAAATTCTTTTTATCATTTTTTATTTCTTCCATTTCAAGTGGTAACATTTCTGTGTGAGTAATTGTTGCTATTTCACGGGCAATTCCGTAGTGTCCCCATAAATCTGGTCTATTTGTTAATGATTTATTATCTATTTCAACAATAATATCTCTTACTGGTAAATAGTCTTTAATATCAGTACCAATTACAACATCATCAGGAAGTTCAATAATTCCATCATGATCATCACCGATACCAAGTTCTCTCATACTACAACACATACCATTTGAAAGTATTCCTCTTAAAGGTTTTGCTTTTATTTCAATTCCATCAATGTGTCCTCCAACTTTTATATATGCAGTTTTTAGTCCAACACGAACATTATAAGCTCCGCAAACAACTTGAATTGGTTCACTTCCACCATAATTTACTTTTAAAATATGCATGTGATCACTATCTGGATGAGGAATGCATTCAACTATTTGTGCAATAACAACTCCATCAAATTTATCCCCAACTTCTTTAACATTTTCAACTTCCGCAGTTCTAATAGTGAATTTATCCCAGACTTTTAACCAATCTATTTTTTCACTGTCTTTAATATAAGTTTTTAATTTATTACAAGATATTAACATTTTAATTCCTCCTTATTTTATCCCAAAATTACTTAGGTAACGGATGTCACCAGAGTTAAGTGGTCTTATGTCACTAATTTTATATTTCATCATTGCAAGTCTTGTTAAACCAATTCCAAAAGCAAAACCACGATACTTATCTGGATCAATTCCACCAGCTCTTAATACATTCGGATGAACCATTCCACAACCAATAAGTTCTATCCAACCTGCATTTTTACATGTTGGGCAGCCTTTTCCACCACAAATTAAACATGACATATCCATTTCATAGCTTGGTTCTGTAAATGGAAAGAAACCTGGACGTAAACGCACCTTTAAATCATCTGTTTTAAAGATACTTTTTAAAAGTTCTTGCATAACATACATTAAATTTTCAATTGATACATCTTCATCAATAACCATTCCTTCGATTTGGAAGAATGTATTTTCATGATTTGCATCTAAATCTTCATTTCTAAATGTTCTTCCTGGTGCACAAATTCTTAGTGGTGCCCCATAATTTTCCATAGCATGAATTTGATTATCACTTGTTTGAGTTCTTAAAACCATTCCATTATCTAGATAATATGTATCTTGCATATCACGTGCTGGATGATCTTTTGGTACATTTAATGCTTCGAAATTGTAGTATTCTGTTTCCATTTCAGGCCCACTTACCACAGTAAATCCCATTTTCTTTAAAATGTCTGTTATTTCTTTAGCAACAATTGTAACTGGATGTAAAGACCCTACTGGAACATTGTATTCTAGTGAATCATCAAATGATATATTTGATTTACTTTCTAGACTAATTATTCTGGCATTAGTCATTTCTTCCATTTCTTTTTTAGTGTTGTTAATCAAACTTCCATATTTTCTTTTGTCTTCAACACTCATGTCTTTTAAGCTACCTAGAATTTCAGCAATACGACTTTTTTTACCAACATAATTTGCTTTAACATTTAAAACATCAGCTTCTTTTTGACATTCATTTAATTTTTCTTCTAATTCTTTTTTTAGTGTTAATAATTCGTTTTCCATATTTCCTCCATTAAATTAAAAAAAGCCCATAAACTAATTAAGGACGAGATTTCCCGCGGTACCACCTTAGTTCATGAACTTTATTCATACACTTTAAATTGATAAGGGAATTACCCCGTTTATACTCCACAAATGAAATTCATTATAGTATTCTATAAAATAATCTCAGCTATTTATTTTATCTCTGTTTTTAGAATTTTTACTTATAACTACTTACTTTGCTTCTTTGTATTATTTTCTTTTTTAAACCAGCCTTTGCCTTCGACAAGTCTTGTAACCATCATGGCAGAAGCTGAGTCCCCAACAACATTTAATAATGTAGCTGGAGCATCTATTATAGTTGCAACAATTGTTAATATAGGTAATGCTGCAACGTTATAACCCATCATTGTGATAATTAACATTTCACTAATTGTTCCACCACCAATTGGTACTGCTGTTACAAGTAAGGTAGCAAGTAGTGCAACACCCAATACTTTTGCAACACTTCCAAATGATGATAGTGATGTTCCAAATAAACATACAAGGAACATAATTTTAAATACGCTTCCTATACAAGAACCATCTTTGTGGAAACTTGTTCCTAGAGAAACTGTAGTTTCTGCGATATCGTTTGGTACACCAATTTTTTTAGTACATTCAATATTTACTGGTACACTTGCTGCAGATGAACATGTTCCAATACTTGTTAGAGCTGATGGAATTATGTTTTTCCAGAAAGCTTTTACACCGTCTTTTCCTGCAGATATAAATGCATAAAAACTATAGAATATTGCCATAAATAATAAACATACTACTGTATATACTACGAATGTTTTTAGGAATCCAACTGCTATTGTTCCTCCTAAAGTTCCAACTAAACTTGCAAAATAACAACCAAGTCCAATCGGAGCATAATACATTATTATTTCAATTAATTTATACATTACTTCACTAAATTCATCAAATAGTTCAGCAACTTTTCTTCCTTTATCACCAGCTTTATTAATTGCTATACCAAATAATACTGACATAACTATTAATGCTACTAAGTTATTTGTTGATAAAAGATTTAATAATGAATCAGTTGATAGAACACTTACTGTTCTTTCTAATAAATTTAATTCTACTGTTTCATCAATTGAATTATCGAATACTTCTTTGATAGCATTTGTATCTTTTGGATTAACTAAATCTACCGCTGCAGTTGTTGCAAATCCAAATAATACTGCCACTACTGATGTTATTAAAAAGATAATTATTGTACTAACTAAAATTTTACTTAATCTCTTTTTTTCATTCATCTTAGAAATAGATGATGTTATGGTAAAGAATATAAGTGGAACGATAATAACTAGTAAAAGATTTAAAAATAAGTCTCCTAACGGTTTTACTATTTCCGCTTTTTCTTTAAAGATTAAACCACAAATAGCACCAATTACTACACTACCTAGCAATATCAAAGTGCTCTTATAATTTTTAATAATTTTTTTCATAAATATCCTCCTTCTTAAATTATTAAAACTATTCTAATTTGATATATTAGCTAAGCATTCCTCCTTCAATTAGAATAATCTTACCACATTATATTATTTTCGTCAAATTTTATTGTCTTAATTTACATATTTTTTGATAAAAATAAGAAAAAAATGTCACTTTTTTGACATTTTTCTTATTTTAATGGTGGTAAATCAAAGTCATCACTATCTTCATCATCAAACAACTTGATTATTTTTTCTTTATCATTATTTATAAATGGCTTTGCATCTTCCTTTACTTCTTCTTTTTTAACTTCAGGGGTGTATGGTAATAATTTACGTTTTTTAAATGATATTAATGGACGATTTAAAAATCTACTAAATTTATTGTTAGCTTCACTATTTTTTAGTTTAATAAGTTTGATTACATCTTTAAATACTATGTATAGTGCCGGAAGTAATACAAGAAGGAGCCAACCCATACTGGTTGCCATAAAACTTTGAAGTCTTCCAAGTTGTGGTATTCTTAAACTTACTTTACCTACGATATCATCAAAAGATACATCCACTCCATCATCTATTAAGTTGTAGTCCCCCTTTGTTCTATAGTGATATTCTCCATTTGAATCAATGTTAATTGCTATAACACGGTGAGTAATTGTGCCACCACGAACTCCTGGTATTGATGAGTTAAATGTTATAACATCATTTATTTTAACATCTTCAGGTTTCTTAACTTTAGTATCAACTACTACATCATATACATTTATGTTCGGAGTCATACTCGGAGTAATTATTGTATAAAGAGAAAATGCAGGTTCATGTCCTTCACCTTTAGCAACATAAATGCGAATAGCAATAAAATAGTAAAATAGTAAACAAGCACAAATTACAAGCAATACAAAAACTGTCCAACTGATAATGGTTGAAACAAATTTTAATATTTCCCGAAAATTTGTCTTCTTTTTCGCATCGGTATCCATACCACACATCCCTATTCTTTTTTATTATAACCAAATATTTTATAAATAGCAATAATACTTCCCAAATTAATTGTCAAAAATAGACAAATTTTTTACTTTTAGAGTATATTTTATAAAAATTGGACATAATTTAAAGTATAAGTATAGTTTTTACTTTACAAATATTAAATTTTATTATAGAATAATTTTATGTGGAACCGTAGCCAAGTGGCTAAGGCGTGGGTCTGCAACACCCTGATCACCAGTTCGAATCTGGTCGGTTCCTCCATTGACG
Source organism: uncultured Bacilli bacterium (assembly GCA_934095965.1). Lineage (GTDB taxonomy): Bacteria > Bacillota_I > Bacilli_A > RF39 > UBA660 > Onthocola_B. The sequence goes on along the minus strand of CAKOKR010000017.1, from coordinate 18,114 downwards.
AATCTGTTCGAACTGTTTAGTTTGAACTTGATATATAGAATCAATCGAAAGATTGATTTTTTTGTGTCTTACAAAGAAATCATCCCAAAGAAAGGATGGTGTTTATAATTAATATTATCAAACAAGAAATACCCATTGATAAATCTAATCTCTTAAAAAAATAAGATACAAAGGTTGAAATCACATACAACAATATGGCAAATTTTAAATATTAAAATGTTTAATAAAACTTAAATTATATTTTTTCGGAAACATTGTTTAATTTATTTGCTTTTTAAATTTTCAGTTTGGAACTCGTTTCTATCTAATTTTTTACTAATATTAGCTGATAATAGATATTGTATATATTCTTTAATATCTTTGTCAGTTTCTGTTTTTAATCTTTTTTCTAATTCATTTTTGGTTCTTTTTGCAACATTACCATCTTTGTCAAGGTAATATTCAATATTCAATTGAGGTATAGCCAACCAATTCGGATAAAATTTAATCATCTCATCAAACGCTTCTTCGAAATCTAAAAAATAATCATTAAAATTATAAATTAACCTAAAATCTCTTAAGTAATTATTATATTGAATTATATTCTTTGATATTTCATCATTTAATTTTTGTATGTATAGTTCTGACAATTCTAAGCCAGTTATTTTTATAAATAAGATTAGATCTTTTATTGCATTAATTTCCGCAATGTTTTCATCCGAAAATACTCCATAATTACAATGATAATAATATTCATCATAATTACCTTGTATATTGTCATTTATATATGTTATTTTTGATTTAGTAGCATCCTTCTTAGCAAGATTATCTTGGGTAGCTATTGTTAATAGGGTTTCTTTTATAACTCTAATTACATCTTTATTTGTTCTTCCTAATTTCATATCATATGCATTTTTAAAATGATTTAATTCATGAAAAATAACGCTCATAAAATTAATTTCTCCAAAATAAATAGCTTTAACTACTCCTTTGTCTATTGTAATTACATTTTCAACAATTATATGATTTATATGATTTTTTATATCAAATTCACCTAGAATATTATTGGATAAATCCCTTATAACACAGGAACACATATCGTTACAAAATTCAGTGTTTTCTAAATATAAATTCATAATTTCTTTAATAAACGCAATTACTATGTTTTCAAATTCATTGTATGGCATTGAAGGAATCGAATCTTTAATGCAGCTATTTTTAAGAATTAATTGTAATGACTTAAAAGATTTTGATTGAAATATTTTTTGGTTTAAAAGTTCGCTCATCATTATCACCTCTTATATATTATAACATAAATTCACTATTTTTTCATAACATAAAGTTAAATTAGTGCGAAATATTATCAATAATTATTAATTATGTGTTCATTCGTATATTGGAAAAAGTTGTAGATAACTACGACACTCGCTCCAATTAAAATTTAAATCCCTTTAATTAAGGGTTTTTTTATTATATAGAAAAAGATGATTAGGGCAATCATCTTTTAAATTTGTTTAGACTCTCAACTAAATCTGGTGCTATTTCATTTAATCTACTTGTTACTAATTCAACACCTTCATTATAATTTGCTGATTTTGCTATATCATATAAATCTAATAAATCTGCAATTTCATTTTTTAAATCAGCTTCTTCTTCTTTTGCTACTCTACTAAAGTGGTCTTCAGGATAACTCCACATTATTTCACTTCTTGCTTCTCTTACGCTTGTTCTTTTTCTTATTTCGCTAAGATTTTTTACCATTTTTATAAACTCTATTTTCATAACAGGTTCATATCCAAGTGAATTTGCTAATTCAAATAATGATAAATTATCATCAAATTCTCTTCTTAAATCATCGGCTTCTTCTTGTTCTACTGATTTAAAATGTTGTTCTGGGTCATTCCACATTATTTCTCTTCTTGCAACTCTTACACTTTTTGCACTTCTTATTTTAAATAACTCAAGATTAATTCTATTAAAAATTTGATTTACTGTAATGTCATCTTGTTTATTAATGGCATCAGTTAATTCTGATAAATAAGTGTGATAGTTTGGCAATTGTAGTAATTCTGATTCTCTTTTCATAGTTTTTCCTCCCATATAATTGTACCATATATCTTATTATTTGACAAGTTTTGGATTTTTACTATTTTAGATTAACTATAAAACTTTTATTTCTGATATTTATTAATAGATTTATTGTATCTGCATTTGTTACATCTCCATCAACTTCAAGGATTATTTTACCCTTTACTTTTGATGGTGTAACATATTTTATTTTACTTTTGTATTCTTTATTATTTTTTGTATATGTTAGTTCCATAAAGTTTTTAGCAAAAGCTTGAGTATCATTAATATTTTGATATGGTGCAGCATCTTTATCTAATACAAAATCATAATCCATTACTACTAAGGCACTTCTAGTTTGGTAAGATGGGTCTGCTACTACAACATCATAATATGTTCTACAAGTTTCTTTATAACAATCTTCATATGTGTATTCATATCTATTTGATATAAGTACAGATTTAATATTTATAGATGAGTTATTTAATGCTGTTGTTGATAAAGATATTTCTTCATTTAGTGATACTTTTGTTACTTCGTTTATATCTTCGATTGTATTTGGTTTTAATTTTACTGTTATTGTTTTTGCTAAGAAGTCACTACTTTTGGTTGCTTCACCAGTAAATATTACTATTTTAAAATTCTTATTTTTATACTTTTTATCAATTTCATATGGCATTATGTAAGTCTTTGTTTCTCCGGCTTTGATAACATTGTTCATAAAAGGTTTTCCATAATCTAAAAAACTATTACCCATGTCAAGTTTAGGATATACATAATCATTACCATAATACATTTTAAAGTTGTTATAATCTATTGTTAAATCATTTTTTGAACTATTTTTAACTGTGAATCTTGCAACAATATAATATTTATCTTCATTTATAACTTCTCCTTTTAAGTCAATGTTTGAAGCCATGCTATCTATGAAGTTAAGGCTTAGACCTTTGTAACTAAATGATGTATTTTCTTTATAAGTGTATCTTACTTTTTCATAGTTTTTTATTGCAAAAATGGAAATTACTACGACGATGATTCCAGTGATTAAATAAACTATTCTTTTATTTTCCAGATAATAATATTTTAATTCACGAATTAGTCTTCGGATTGTCCTTTCAGCTTTGTATGTTTGAAAATTTAAATTAAGTTCTACTTCTTCACTATCTTTATCTGTTAGTTCTAGTTCTTTAATATCATCTTTAAAATTAAATTGTTTAACATTAAAACCTAGACTTCTTGCTAATAATAATAAAATAAATATGAAGTTTGGATAATAAATTAATCTAGCAAAATCACGATAGGTTCTAGCACTTGCTGTTTGCCATAGTCCTTTTGATAAAGAATTAATTAATACCGATGCAATAATTATAAAGATAAGTAATAGTATATAATAAAAACATGTAAAAAAGTATGCCTTAGTTGGTTTCTTTTTTTGTTTTAAAAGGATAAATACGGCAATTAATATAATTATAGTTATAATGATAACTGGATAAATCCAAGGATTTATGGTTTCTTTTAAAAGTGTATCTGTTACTGTTACACTATAGTTATTTGCTACATATTCATTAAAAAAACTTAATATATTGTGAGCTTCAATAGATATAAATATTGTTAAAATTGTTAAAATAATATGTATTTTTCTAAAGTTTTTTATTAACATTCCATATGGTTTTTTAAAAATCATTTTTTATCCTCTCCATCTATTATTAATAATACAAAAAAAACAACCTTTTGTAAAGTTGTTTTCTATCTTTTTGATACTAATATTTGATCTTTAAGTAAATATATTGTCTCATTTTGATTTAGTAAATCGATTTTACTTATTTTAAACATTTTACTTACATTATCTATGGTATCCCCTTCTGCTGTAATATAATAACTATAATTATTTTTAGGTATTAATATTTCTTGTTTAGGATATATATAATCTTCCATATTTAAGCCATTTAAACTTGCTAGTAACTTTGGATTAATATTATATTTTTCTGCTATTTTATATAATGAATCTCCTTTTTCTATAACATATGTATTAAAATAATTTTCTTTATTTTTAGGAATAATTAAATCCATTCCTGCTCTTAGGTCACTTTCATAATATAGATTATTTATTTCCATTAATTTTCTTGGATCAATATTAAACTTACCAGATATTGTTTTTAGATTGTCTGTTGGTTTAACTATATAATTATCAAACATATTACCACTCCTAGTATAGGATATGTTGATTTTTAAAATCGGTTAAAAAATAAATATCATGTTAGTGTTATTAAAGTTCCATTCACTATATTTTAGTAAAGGCATTTCCCCAGAATATGGGTTAAAATGATATAAAGTATCTTTTTTTATATAATATACATCCATATTTTCAACTTTTACTATTTTAGAAACTCCTTCTGTTACCAAGTAGTCATTTTCATATTTACCATATAATTTATTATCTTTTAGAAAATATGTAAATATTTCTTTATTAGTAAATGATAATTTATTATTTTTAAGTTTTTGATTAGTAACAGTTTCCCATTTACCATTAGTTAGTATCTTATAATTAGATTTGTATATTTCATTCTTTTTTAAATCTAGATAAAAGACTTGTTCTTGTTTTTGATCATATAGATAACTTCTTTTTTTGTAGTTACCTAGAAAATAACTATCAAAATATACTTCATATCGCAAATTAAAGTTTTTAACTTTTGTGTTTGTTGTATTAATTAAATAAAATTTATCAAACTTGTAGTCTTTATCATAATCAGGTACAAGTAAATAGTTATCTATCGAGGTTATTAAATTTAGGTTGTAGATATCTTTATTAAATAAAGATATTGTGGTTTTCTTTTTGTTATTTAGATAAATAAATTCATGATAGTTCCATAGTAAATAGGTTTTATCATTTAAGTTATCTATTTCAATATTTTTATATGTATCATTTTTTGTAAATGTATTATCTTTTGTTTTATAATAATATTCTTTATCATTTTTACAAACATCATATAAATTTACATGAGTTGTATTAAATGATAAACATGTATTGTTATCATTGGACGTAGCTGTTATTTCTTTTATTAACTTTCTTTTGTTACTATATTTATTTTTGTTGATAACTTCATATTTGTTTTCTTTATAGTTTATAATGAAGCTATAGTATTTTTCTTTTTTATGATATTCTTCGATTATTTTAAAATTGTCTATTTCATATTCTAATTTATAATGATGAGGATAAAAAAAGAAGAAAAGAAAAATACAAAATATTAATATTAAAAATAAATTTAGATTCCTTAACTTCTTCATAATTATTCCATTTCACGTGGTTTATATTTTTGTTTTTCACTCATCATCATTTCAGTTATATTTGTTTCAATTTCATCAAGACCACTTTTTGGTAAATTAGAGATTGTTACTTCTTCTTTTACAGTATCAATTTTTACTTGTCCCCAGATTAAACCTTGATAAACAAACAAGTCATTGTATAAATCTGGTGTTATTGAACTTAAGAAATATCCCCAGACAACACGTTTTTGACCTATTAAAATTCTTTTGTTAGTAAGTACTACTACACAAGTTTGAAAAATATCATAGAATTTATCATTTTTTTGACCAGCAAAAGCAAATGTTACATATTCACCTGGATTTAAATGTTTTTCTACAACAGCACAATGATCTTTAAGATTCCAATATACACCACCTTTGTGTCTGCGTTTAAATTCTAATGCTTTATCATATACTTGACCCATTATTATCACCTACATATATTGTATAATAAATTTTTGAAATTAGCAATTACTACTTTAAATATTTTGTTGATACATAGCGATTATTGTAAATTTCAGTCCAGTTATTTTTTTGTTTATAACTTGTTACTGTGCTATTTTTAGGTAATACATAAAGTTTTTTACCATTTGGTTTTAATCGAACATTTAAAAATGATGCTGTAGTTGTTTTTGATTCATATACGATGTTTGGTTTTATCTTAGTTATAAAGTTTTTGGAAATGTATTCTTTTTCACTTATTTTTGCCCAGTTACCTGTTATACTTAAGACATTTATTTTAGTATTTTTAATTAATGTATTAATTTTTTTATAGTTTGTTCCTGGTCCAAGTCTTACATTTAAATTTGCTGTTGTGTAATAAGGGGTTGTTTCATCTTTATTATATAGTTTTAGAAAATTTAGATTTTTAGTACTTTTAATTGTTGTAAAAGTTTCATCAATAAAGAAGGCTTCTTCAGGTTTAATGTTTTCTTTAGTTGTTTTTAGTATCCATAAGCCAAGATTATTTTTTGACCAACCACCAGATATAAATTTGCCACGACCTATGGTAATATGAAAATGAGGTCCCGTTGCATTTCCATCCATTCCTTTTGGAAATATTTTATCATGTTTGTGAAATATTTTTCCAATAAACATATTTTTTAAATACTTATCTTCGGGGTGAACAATCATGATTGTAACATAATCAGTAAATGTCGGAGTTATTACTGGTGTTGTACTTTCAAGCCATATAGTATTTGATGCTTTAAGACCTACGCCATATACTTTTTTTACTACCATTTCATCACATGGACAATAAAAGTAACTATCGTTACCATTTCCACATGCATCATCAATAGGATAATCTTTAGTGTTTCCTTTTTGATGTCTTTCGTGAGTATAACTTCCTATGTAACTTTGGGTTATATTCATTATTTTTAAAGGATATGTTAAATAATTCATAATACTCCTTTCAATATAATGTATGAACTTGTCCAAAAAATAGTAATGTGATTTGTCTATATCTTAATTAAATGTTATAATATTATTGTGGTTGATATGAAAAAAATTTATTATTATGAAGATTTTGATAGTGATGTTGTTACATCAAAGAATCAAGATTTTGAATTAAAGAAAAATTATAAGTGGGTACATAAAAATATATTTTATAAGATATGTTCTTATTTACTTTATTATGTTTTTTTAATAGTTTCTTTTATTTATGTGAAATTGATTTTACAGGTAAAAATTGTTAATAAAGATATTTTAAGAAATAAGAAAAATTATTTTTTATTTATAAATCATACGCAAGAAGTTGGTGATGCTTTTATTCCTGCTTTAATTACATTACCTAAAAGACCATATTTTATTGTTAATAAAGCTAATTTAGGAATACCATTTTTAGGGAAGATACTTCCAATGCTTGGTGCTATTGTAGTACCTTATGATATACACGATTTTAAGTATTTTAAAGAAGCAATTAATTATTATGGAAAGAATCATCCGATTGTGGTTTATCCAGAAGGACATGTTTGGCCATATTATACAAAAATTAGACCTTTTAAAAGGGGAGCTTTTCAACTGGCAATAGATACTAATAGTGATATTTATTCTGCTACTGTTACTTATCAAAAAAGAAAGTTTTTAAAAAAACCTAGAATTGTTATTTATATAGATAATGGTTATTTTGTTAATAATGAATTAAGTAAAAAAGAAAAAATTAATGATATTATAGATCAAGTTAGTAATAAAATGAAAGATAAAAGTAATAAATCTAATATTGAATTTGTTACATATAAAAAGAAAGATAATTAAATATCTTTCCAACCTGCAATATCTTTTATATCAAATTCATAATTTATTTTTTGATTATAAGCATTTTCATATGCTTTTTTCTTTGATTCATAATCAATATTTGCCATATTTAATGCATCACTTTTAACAGATTCATTTATTTCTGGGTAAATTATTTTATTAATATTTACTATGTAGTTTAGTTTGTTAAATTCATCATTATCTGATATATTGGTATCATACATACTTGTAAAACAAGAGATTATTGGTACATCAAGTTCATGAGCAAATTGATAAGCACCACGTTTACAAGGTCTGGGAAGCCTATAGTTAAACCACATCTCTTCTTCTGGATAAATAAGCACTATATTTCCTTGTTTTAGAATCTTAGATAATTCTGGAATAAATTTTTTTATTATGTAGTTAGGACTTTTACATAAAGGAATTACATTTAAGTTATTAAAAAGAAAACCTAATTTACCTGGCATTGCTAAATTTGTATCTTGAATAACTATATATAATTTTTTATTTAACTTTTTTTCTACGATTTTTCTAACTGTATAACTATCTAAAGGATTAAAATGATTACTTGTTATTATTGCTCCTTTTGATAAGTCAATGTAATCTAATTTTTCTAGTCCAGTTATTTTAATATCTGGATATATTTTTTTACCAACATTATTTACAATTCCATTAGCTATTATATTTTTTATTTTATATGTCGTTTTATTTTGATTATGATAAAATTTAAGAAGTATTTTTTCTAATTCATCATCACTTATACATGGATCATTTACTTCAACTTTTTTATTTAGCTCATTATTTTCAATATTTATTTTAATATTGTTAATAACTTCTTTTTTACTGCCACCTATAATCATAGCCTTTGTTCCTTACCACTTTCAAATATGTTTTTTAAAGTATTTTCTTCTTTAACTAGTGAATATGCTCTATCTATCATTTGATTCATAAATTTTTCATCTTGTTTTTTATCTTCATCACTGTAATTATCTTTGATGCTCTTTATTTCTTCATAATATGGTGTATCTTTTGCATATTTCCAAAAATAGTCTTTATATTGAACTTCATCATATTGCCATGGTTTTAAAAATAAATTATAATGAATAATAATTGGATTTTCAACTTCTTTATTGTTTGGATTTGGCATTGCATCGTATCTATCTCTTAAATATTTAATGTGATTATAACAAATTGCATTAATATAATCTTGGTCTGGTGCTACAACATCAAATTGATATTTAGTGTAAAGATCTAAGAATTTATTTGCAAAGTTTAGTTCTCTGAGTTTTTTTGTATCCATTAAAAGAACACCTGAGTTTATGTATTTATCCCTTGGAATACCTACGACACTCTCAAAGTAACTTGCTAATTTTTCATTATCAATTGTTGATTTATCAGTTATACATCCAAGGTAGTTTCCTTCTAGATTTTCATTATATAATAATGATATGTCACCAGGTATTATTGTATCTGCATCTATATAGATACATTTATCATATTTTGGAAACATAACGGGAATAAATAATCTAAAAAATATTGTTAATGTAAAAGTATATTCTCTAAGACGGTTACCTAATCTATCTGTTATCATCGATAAATTCTCATTCATTTCTGTTAAAATTATGTTTACATTTTCTGTTTCAAGTGACTTTAATATTTGAGCATTCTTATCACTTAAGTTTTCATAAATAACATTTATATCATACTTGTAATTTTTATTTCTATTTGCTATTAAAGATTTTATCGAAACATAAACAAATTTTGAATAATTATCATCTATAGCATAGAATACTGGAATTGTTATCATTTTATTTCCTCCTTAATTTTAAGATAGTTATCAATTATATCATCAAAATCATGACACTTTAATACTTCATGTAGTCTTTCAATATCCCATGGTTTTACTTTTTGAGTCCTAAAATATGGGAAAAACTTAAATGTTGTGGTAAAATGTCTCATTACTGTGTCTTTTTTCATTGCATGTTGTTCGTTGTATTTTCTTTTTACTATTAGTTTTGGTTTACAATATTTATTTAATGCTGCTTGATCAGGCAATAACATTTTTCTTGTTTGACACATAGTTCTACACTTTTTAAAACTATTACTTTTTTTAATTAAATTTAAGTTTAAAAGAAGAACACCTGAATTTAAATAATCTTTTTTAATTTTATTTTTACTGTAAAAATATTTACCATAAAAGTCTCTGGCACCGACAATTTCATATTTTGTATTATCCATGTTATAAAATTCTTTTATTGATTTACAAGCAACTACATCATTATCTAAGTATAATAATTTATCTGGTAATTCATCTATTAAATCAGCGTATAATCTTAACATACAATATGGTGTAAATAATGTATTTAAATTACTTGTTGGTGTATCTGATAAAAATATATTTAAAACATCAATTAGTTTAATACTACTTTCTTTGTTAGTTTCTTTTAATAATTTTTCTAGTCTTTTTATTGTTTTTGATGACACACTTTTTTTATCATTATAATTCATACTTAAAACATATATATTTAATGGACATTTATCATGTTTTATAATTGATAGTATTGATATAATTAATCCATCTTCAATATTGGAGTCTCCACAATATAATATATTCATTTTACACCTCGCATACTGCTATTAAATAATCTTTGTAATCTATTATTTCTGCTTTTATTTTTGTTGTATCAATATTCTCTTTACCATAATTTAAGCCTGTACCTTTCATCTTTAGATAAGCTTCTTTTTTAACCCAGATTTTAGTAAAATCATATTTTTTATTATTACTTTTTGCCATTATTTCTTTTTCAGTATCAAAAAAATATTTGTTGATAACTGATCTATTATAATTTAAGTATTCGACATCTATGCCGATTTCTTTGGAAGAAATAGCAATTATGCAAATATCTTTATCATGACTTACACTAAAATAAAGAGTATTATTTTTTATGTATGGTTTTCCAAATTCATTTTTTACTATTGTAAATGAATCTATGTTGTATTCTTTTTTTAATACTCTTTTTAAAAATTCATCTGATGAAATATTTTTTTCAATATATAACTTATACATTTTTACTTAAGTAATTGACTATGTCTTCGACGGTTTGAATCTTTTTGATTTCTTTATCAGGTATTTCTAAATTATATTTAGTTTCAATTTCTGATATAAGTGTTACAATATCTAGAGACTCAAGGTCTAAATCTGCGATTAAATTTGTTTTTAAATTTATCTTTTTTACTGGTACTTCAGATACTTCTGAAATTATTTTAATTATTTCCTTTTCCATATTTTACCTCCATAAATTTATTTCTTAATATTTTTTTATTACTGTTTTTTGGAAACTCATTATTTCTTAGTGTAACTAGTGCAATTTGATGGTTCTTTGGAACTTTGCTATTATATTTATAAATTAAATTATCAAAATATGTTTCGTTACCTAGATATTCTTCTTGTGGATATATTTCAGCAAGTAATTTATTATTATTTTCATAAACAATTACTTCATTTACACCTTCATCATGAGCAAGTTCTTCTTCGATTAATTCCGGAGAAATGTTTTCTCCGTTACTTAGAATTATTAAGTTTTTCTTTCTTCCAGTTATAAACAAAAAATTATCTTTATCTAAGTAACCAAAGTCTCCGGTATGAAAATATCCATCTTTTAATACTTCATTTGTGGCTTTTTTATCTTTGTAGAATCCAAGCATTACCAGTTTTCCTTTTACTAGGATTTCATTATCTTCGATTTTTACTTCAGCCCCCTTTACTATTTGACCAACTGAACCATCGCGATAATAATTATTTCTGTTTACTGCTACTACCGGAGAACATTCTGTTATGCCATATCCGTTTAAAATATTAATTCCAATACTTCTAAAAAATGTTATATATTTTTGATCTAAGTAAGCTCCGCCACAAATTATATATTCTATATTTCCACCAAAACTATTACGAATTGATTTAAATAGTTGTTTTCTTATATCTATTCCTATTTTTAATAACATATTACTTGTTTTAATCATACTTTTAAATATATGAATCCTTTTTTCTTTTTTAGCATTTTTCCAAATTTGTTTATAAAACGTTTCTATAAATGTTGGTACTACAAACATTGTATTTGGTTTACTCAGTTTTAAATCTGTTAATAAATTTTTTAAACTATTGTTAATAAATATAGTTTCATTATAATAAAATGGTTTTAAAATACTTGTAATTAAACCGAATGCATGATGAAATGGAAGACATGAAAATACATCTCCGTTTGGTTTAAATATGCTACATGCTCCGTAGATATCACTTAAAATGTTTTCTTCACTTAACATAACACACTTATTAGCACCAGTTGTACCTGATGTAAAAAACAATACTGATTCTTTATTTTTTTTCTTTGTTTCTTTTTTCTTTAGCTTCGGAATATTTAATAAATTATTTATTTCATATGATTTATATTTATTTATGACATTTTTTAAATCACAATAGTTTTCACTATAATATAGAACTTTGGTATCACTTTGTTTTAATAATTTTTTTATAGTTTCTTCATCTAAATCTTTATCTATTAATACTGCGATATTGTTACTAATTACAATACTAAAAAATAATACTACATAATTGTATGAGTTTTCACCTATAATTGCTATGTGTTCATTATTAAATTCATTTGTTAAATAGTTTGTTACATTTGATACATCTTTATAAAAATCTTTATATGTTTTGTTAATAAGTTCTTTTTCTTTTTTAAAAGTAAAAGCTATTTTATCTGGATTTTTTTTATAATTAAGACTAAGTAATTCAGAAAAACTACTTAATAAAGAATGTTTGTAATAATCATATGGTTTATTCATAATTTCAACTCCATATCTAAAGTCTCTATACATAATAATAACATGAATTTCTTACTTTGAAAACCATTTTTTACAATTAAAAATTTGTAAATGTTTCTATTGTCTTTAGTTTTATATAATATATTTCGGATTCATCGGTAAATTTTTCATTATATATTTTACTTTCTTCTTTAAATTCTTGTTTTAAATTATTCTTATATTCCTTAAAACTTTTAAAATCTAATAATTTATAGTTAACCATTTCTTCTTTTAAATCTTTAAATTTTATTACTACTTCACTTTGAATTTCTACGACTCCAAAAAATGTTTCATTACATATTATTAAACATTTTTTATTTTTACTTGGTTCTAAAAATGAATATTTAACTTTTACTAAATAGTCTTTTTCCCCATTTAAAATAGATTTAGCTATGGTTTCATTACTTACATTTATTTTATTATATGATAAATACTCTGAAGCTTTTTTATTTGTATATCTTTTAATGTTGTCTTTATATTCTTGTTTTTTACATTTCTTATGGTATGACATCATGAATAATTTGTCTTTAATAGTTTTATGCTTTTTATCATAGATATAGTCAAATTTTTTGTTTATATTTTCCATTTCTTTACTTTCGGTATAGTCTTTTAAATCAATTAAATGTAGATAGCTTTTAACTTGATTTAAAAAGAGTAATTCTTGGTTGCTATATTCTGATAAAAATTCATCTGGAATTGTAAAACTTTCTGGATAGTCATATAGTGCTTTAATAACTTCATCAAAACTGTGACAATGTTTTATATTTTGTTGTTTGTAATGATATATTACTCCGGTTCTTGCAAGACCTTCGATTGCATAAAGAAGACTTCTTTCAATATAATATTGTTTTTTAGAATGTGTAACCCATTCAAAAGTTAATCTTTTTTCATCAAAAAATGGGTATGGTAAGGTACAGTTTTTAAACTTTTTATATCTTTTATTTTCTTTGTGTTGATAGATATAAAGTTTTATTTTATCAGATATTTTCATATAAATCCTCCGTTTATAAATGTTTTTTATATTCTAAAGTAATCCAGTAAATTAATAAACCATAAATATAATTTTTTTCATCTTTGGTTAGTTCTTTATTCATGGGTATTTTATGCCACTTGTAAAGACATGTTCTGCAACAACAAGCACATGCATGCATTGCTATAAATACAGGATGGTTTTTCATTGGGGTTTGTTTTCCATCATTTTCAGGAATTGCCGGTGCTAATTTTTGATTTATAAAATCTACAGCATGCTTTTTTATCGTAGACATTCCTTTTTCGTTAATGTATTCTATGTCCTTTTGTTTTAATTTAAATGATGATCTAAATTTCGATTTTTGAAGTTTACTTATTACATTGTTATAAATAGTTAGATTCATCAAAATATTCCCTTTTGGTTATTAAAGTAACACCTAAGTCATTGTTATTTTCTTCTTTTTTCTTTGTTACAATTAATTTCATTTTTTCTCCTTATGGTATAAGTGTTTTAACTAACTTTTTATTGTTATTATTTTCTATTGTTAATGAGTTATCAACATATCTTTTTTGAAGTTCAATAAATATTTCTGTGATAAATGGATAATTCATCTCTTCCATATAATCAATTATAGCATTAATCTTTTCCTTTGTTAATGTAACATTTTCTCCTTGTTCATTTATAATTGTATATGAATCTAGAAAATATGTCTTTTTTAATTCTTTTTTAGTGAATTCAGGTATTCTATATAGACCATTTTCCATCATGTATTCTTTTAAAGTACTTACCATTTCTGGCATTTCTGCTTGAGCAAATTCTAATATTTTTCCATATATAGTTAAAGGAATTGTTTTAATGTTGGGATTAACTTGTTTAAGTTCAAAGAAAGATTGTCTACTTTTTTCTTTTTTAGCAAATGGCATGTTTATTAAAAATTCAAATTTAGAAAACTCAGTATTATTTTCTTTTGATTCATTGATAGATTTATATAAGTTTTCTATTTTTCTTTTAGTTATTTCGTATCTTTTTATTTTATTTTGATATACCTTATTTTCATATTCTTGATATAAGTTTGGATCTAATTCTTTAACTACTGCTAGACAAGTATTAAATATTGTTTCATTTATACCTATTTCCTCGCATATGTCTAGTAAATCAATTTTTGAACTTGCTAAAAAATATTTAATAACAAATTTTGAATAATCATAATTTTCAAAGTAATATCGAAAATTTAAATAATAGTTTATGCTTGCAAATATTTTATTTTCTTCATATTTTGAAATAATTTTACCAACGCGTGTAATTAACGGAACATACTCTTGATATTCTTCATTTATTTTAGCTTTTCTAATTACTGATGCATATGCAGTTTCAAATTTTTTGCTACTTGTGTAATATTCACTTAACAAAAGTGCAGTTTTAAATTCATTAGTATTTGTGGTAATGATTGTTACCATCTCTTTTAATTTTTTTAATTTTTGTTTTAATAATTGATTATTTTCCATATTTTTCACTCCTTTTTGTATTGGGTATTTTACCATAATGTAGTTAGAAAGTCAATTTTTTGACAAAATTAAAACTCGATACCCTTATTGGCACGAGTTATATATCAATTTGGTGGAGAAGAGGAGAATCGAACTCCTGTCCAATATACTCTATATCACAACGTCTACAAGTTTAGGTAGATTTAAATTTCCTAATTAAAATGGCTCTACACCAACCTATTAATTAGTAAGTTTAGTAAAATTCTATATATTATCCTAAACTAATAATATATTATATCTTATATTTATAAACCCCTAATTCAACCTATAAGAGAAATTGAATAGAAGTGCTCCCTTAACCTTTTATTAGGCAAAAGCAGGAGCGAAACTATAATTAGCTTCGTCATTTAATTTTAATTTTGCACTTAAGGTATGCCGACCACTTGCAGTCATGCCTAGTTATACATGTCGAAACCGGAACTTCCCCATGTGACATAATTATAGCAAATAATTTGCATTATGTCAAATTTAACAAACATCAGCTTGTGATTCTCCATTTAGAGAATAATCAACAAATTCTTGTTTTAAATATAATGGATATGCTGCAGCTCCTATCATTGCTGCATTATCTGTACAATATATAAATTCTGGAATTGTAAGTTTTGCATTGTTATTTTTAGCTACTTTAGCTATTTCTTGTCTTAAATATTTATTAGCAGATACTCCACCAGCTACTATAACATTTTTTATACCAGTATTTTTTAATGCTAAATCTGTTTTACGTGCTAGTTCATCTATTGCAACATATTGAAAGCTTGCTGCTAAATCTGCTTCACGGATTTCGTTGCCTCTTTGTTTTTCATTATGGACAATGTTTATTATTCTACTTTTTAATCCACTGTAACTAAAATTATATGTATTGTCCATAACTGGTCTCGGAAAATCATAAGTAACTTTGCCTTCTAAGGCTTTTTTTTCAATACCTGGACCTCCTGGATATGGAATATTTAATATTCTTGCTACCTTATCATATGCCTCACCAATTGCATCATCTAATGTACCACCTAAAAATTCAAAATCATAATCATTTTTCATAACTACTAGTTCTGTGTGTCCGCCACTTACGACTAATGCTATTAATGGAAACTCTAATTTGTTATTTATGGCATTTGCATATATGTGACCTATTAAATGATTTACGGCAATTAAAGGTTTCTTGTAAACGTAACTTAATACTTTTGCAAACTCAATTCCAACTAATAGAGAACCTAATAATCCTGGTTTTTGAGTTACGGCAATTGCATCAACGTCTGATACACTCATATTTGCTTTTTTTAGTGTTTCTTCAAGTACCATTGTAATATTTTCGGTATGCATTCTTGATGCTATTTCTGGTACTACCCCGCCAAAGTTTGCATGAGTATACATTTGAGTTAATATTGTAATTGCAACAACTTCACAACCATTTTTTACAATTGCTATACTTGTTTCGTCACATGACGATTCAATAGCTAAAATATAGATATCTTTCATTTTATTTCCCCCATTTCATTATAATGGCATCACTATCTTTATAATAATTTTTTCTTACATATACTTCTTTAAAATTGTTTTTAGTATATAATTCTATCGCTGGTATATTTTTTTTTGATACCTCAAGTGTTATAGTTAAATTCTCTTTATAATCCATTAATTTTTCTAATAACTTGGTTCCTATATGTTGACAACGCATGTTTTTATCTACTACAATGCTTATTAAATCAATATTATCTGGAAATATTAAAGCATATAGATAACCTAATATGTTATTATCTTCTTCAGCAACTAATACAATTGCATCTTTATTATCTATCTCAGTTTCAATATGAAATAATTTTTCAAAGTTATTATGCAATTCGTTGCCAAGAATATTTATTTTAGGTATATCATTAATTGTTGCTCTTCTTATCAAGTTCAACACCTATTTTCTTTATATATATTGGATTTACTCCGTGAGCATTAGTTGCTTCTTTATTTTCCATATAGTCATATATTGCTTGTGAATCTATAGCATATGTTTCATTATAAGATACATTATTATTTATATTATGATAATCTTCATTATTTAAATATATGTATTCTTTTTTAGGTTTTAAATTATCGTCGTATTCTGCTATATAATAACCATTTCCATCTGAAAGTGCAATATTTTTACTTTTAGAACCTAATGCAGCTACTTCTAAAGATGTTATTGTTTTAATTGGAATATTTAGTGTATAGGCTAAAGTTTTAGCAATTGTTACTCCAAGACGTACTCCCGTAAATGATCCCGGTCCGTTTACTACTATAATTTCATCTAGTTTTTGATTATCAATTACTTCCACTATTGCTGGAAACATAAATTCACTATTGTTTTTTTTGTTAATAACTTCTTTTTTATCAACAACTTTTTCATTTTCATAAAGAATTACTATTATGTCAGATAGATGTGTATCAATAAATAATGTTTTCATTATAATACCGCACTACATATTTCTTCGTATTCTTCACCATGAGGCATAAATACTAAAACTCTGGTATCTTCATCTATTACTTTAAATTTAATATCTAATCTTTCTTCAGGAAGTTTGTTTTTTATAACATCAGCCCATTCTATAATGGTTACTCCTCCTTTGTTAAAGTAATCCTTGATACCAATCGTGTCATCATCCTCATTCAAACGGTACACATCCATATGATATAATGGTAGTTCTCCGGTAGTATATTCTTTAATAATATTAAATGTTGGACTAGTAATTGTTTCATCAATTTCCATTGCACTAGCAAATCCTTTTGTGAAAACAGTCTTACCACTTCCTAATTCTCCATATAGGCATATTACCATATTTGGAAACTTTTCGCTCTCTAAGTCTTGAGCTATTCTCAATGTGTCATTTACTGACCTTGATGTATATCTAAAATCCATTTCTAATCACCCTATTTCTATTATAAATAAAATCTATATTTAATACAAGTATTATGACAATATTTTACATAATTATTATGCATAATACATATTTTAAAGCAAAAAAAAATTGGCGACTACCTATCTTAGCATTACACTATTTTCGGCGTTTTAGGTCTTAACTTCTCTGTTCGGTATGGGAAGAGGTGTACCACCTAAGCTATCGTCACCAATAAAGGATTTTGTCCTTTAAAAAACCCGATAATGCAATG
>CAKOKR010000016.1 GCA_934095965.1 uncultured Bacilli bacterium | reverse complement strand
CTATTCTGAGACCTCTATTCTGAGACCTCTATTCTGAGACCTCTATTCTGAGACCTCTATTCTGAGACCTCTATTCTGAGACCTCTATTCTGAGACCTCTATTCTGAGACCTCTATTCTGAGACCTCTATTCTATTAAAATTTTATCATATTAATTTTACCAATGCAATCGTTTTTATTGAATTTCTTTTGCAAATTTTTCACCACAACTGATGTATCAGCTTTTGTTTATCTACTGCTATTGACAAAACATAAAATTAATGTATAATAGATAACGTTACCCAAATTTGTGGGAGTGCCTACACTATCTGTTGATTTCTTTACAGGATTAGGTTAATATCTATAATCAGGGGGAAAAGTAGGCGGTGATATGAGAAAAGAAGTCTACATTATTATATACTTCTTATTAATCATAATTTTTATGTTAATACTACTGGTTTTTAGTTTAATTTAAAATAGACACTTTCCAAATATAGAATAGTGTCTACGAACAATTAATTTGCAGGCATTATCCACTTATTTGGGTAACGCTTACAGTCTTATTATACAAAATTTATAGTCTTAAATCAACTGGTTTAGTTGATTTTTTATTTATTCAACCCGATATGGATCTGTAGATGTTCCAGATCCAGATACATATTGAATGTCAGATGTAAGGTAAAATGAAGGTCTATAATCATAATAGTATTGTACACTATAATTATTGACACTAATTGCACCACCATTTATAGTTATCGCTCCTTCTGGCAAACTAACAGGATTTGGAGATAATGTCCACTCTATTGTTCCCAAATATAACCAATCTTCATTTTTAGCTTCTGAGGAATAAGCACTAAGATTTATTGTCCAATAGTTGTTATTTGTTGCAAAACCATAATCACTTGCATACATCAGTCCTATTTTTGATGTTACCGTCTTTGTTGCATTAGTTATTTCTGTATCATAAAAAGTTTTTGAAGTTACATCAGCATTACTATAACCACTAACTTTGTAAATTACAGTTTCGATTTTATCTTCATAGCCAGCTAAGTTTGATGTTAAAAATGTTGTATTTAATTTTGTATTTAAAGTTGCACTAGACCAATCATTTGATGCAGTATCATTCCAACTACTTGTTTCGTTTGATTTTGATTTAATTATCTTAACTAATTTTTGTCCTTTTACCCCATGGTTATTTTCTTCAAATACACCAATTATTCTATATAAATTATCTTCTGGGCATGAAGATTCTGTACTTCCAAAACATACATAATTATTGGGATTAGCTCCGGCATATCTATATGAATTATCACTCGCTCCATTTGTAAGATTAGAATCATGATAATATATTCCGTTATTTCCTTGTGTTCCATTATATTGTGACATTATATAATCAATTAATGGTATAGAATTAATTTCAATTATTTTTGATATTATTTTACTTCTTTTTCCATTTGAATCTTCAACATAAGCTTTAACATTGTAAGTTCCTTTATTAAGGTTTGTAAATACATAACTGCTTGATGTACTTTCTATGTATGTTACTCCATCATCTTTTGAATAATAGTATTTACTAATTATTCCAGTTCCACTTGTGGCATTAATTGTTATAGTTATTTTATTACCATTTAATGTTATAGATGAATTATTTATTGTAATTAGATTATATTTATCAAAATAAGCATAACATTTATCAGAAATATTTCCTTTCATTATTACTTTATTATTTGTTTCATCCCAATATAATATTCCTCCATTTTCACATTTAGATAAACTTTCGTTAAAAACATAGCCATCTGTTGGCCAACTACTCAATGTAGTCATTTCATATTTACCACTATCAGCTTCTGTTTCTAACATCATACTTAACATACTACTTTGTTTTATATTGTTTGTTGGTACTTCTTCGATGCTATCTTCTTTATAAAACTTATATGTTAATAAACTTAAGCCTAACAATAAAGCCATTGTTATTGAAATTGTTCTTTTCATAAAAAATAGACCTCTATTCTATTAAAATTTTACCATTTATTTGTTTGGTGTGCAATAGTTTTTCTTGAATTTACAAAATATATTTCAACAAAATTAAAAGTGTTCATCCATTTATACGGATAACACTTTCTATTTTTTCATTGTTATTTATTTTTTTTAACTGATGCATTATATATTTCAGTTATTGTATTATTTAATTTTTCACTAAATTCTTCATCAGTATCATCTACATTTAATCCTTCAAGTAAAGCTCTTGAGAAAGATGCAATCATCTTTTTATTATCTTTTAATTTTTCACAAGCTAAGTCTTTTTTATATCCTCCAGATAAAGCAACAATTCTTAAAATATTTTTATGTCTTAATAAATCATTGTAGTAATTTGGTACTTCAGGTAAAGTAAATTTAAACATTACATAGTCTTCTTTTTTCATTCTATCAAGTTGTCTAAATATTTCATTTCTCATGTAAGTTTCAATTTGTTTTTTATCTTTTGAATTTATATCTACTTCAGGTTCAATAATTGGAATTAAACCATGTGCTATAATTTGTTTTGCTAATTTAAATTGTTGTTCTATTACTTTTTTTATTCCATATTCATTATATTCTAAAATAACAGATCTTTCTTTTGTACCAATTATTCCATATTTTTTAGCTTCTTCAAGTCTTTCATCTAAATTAGGTATGTCTTTAAGTAATCTTACTCCATCAGATTCATCTTCTAGACCAACATCTATTTTTAAAAATGCTGGTATTCCTTTTTGTTCTAAATACTTAACTGAATTTATACCATCAATATCATTTTTCATTGTATGTTCAAACAAAATAACACCGATGATTCTTTCATCAAAATATTTATTAGAAATTATTCTACTTCTCATACTATGAATATAGTTAAACATTACTTCTTCTGTTGTAATATCACTTTCTTTTACTCCATAGTTTACTAATGTTTTTTTGCTACTTCCACCACTTTGATCAAGTGCTGCAATAAATCCTTTCTTATTTTTTAAAATATCAATTACGTCCATTTTTTACCTCCATTTTTATTAATTTTGCATGCATTACTACTCTTTCATTATCATTATAACATGTAGATAATGTAAGTATTTTATCTAAGTTATTTAATGAAACATCAAATGTATATGCACTTCTTTTTTGTATCATATTTAAAAATTCTAAATATGTATCACTATTATTAAACTCTATTTGTAAATAATCATTTACTACTGGTGTTATATATACACTAAATACTTGCCATAAAGTATTTTCATACTCTGTACTTAATTTAATAACATGATTTAATTTATTATTATACCAATTATTATTCATTATGTTTTTTAATGAACCAAACATTGTACCATTTACTCTACTATGTGCATAAAGTATTGTATTTTTATCAAAATCTTTAATGTTGTTTCGATAATCCATAAATACCCAACCTGCACTATTATTATTTTTATTAATGTCTTTAGTTAAGTAATATGTATTATCTGTAGTTTGAACAAATGGATAATTTATATTAGTACCACTTACTTGAATCCAACCTACTACATCATTATTTTTCTTTTTTATATCAGTAAAGTTAACATCAATTAAATTCATTTTCATGTAATCCCAATATGGATTATCTTTATTTATTTTTTCATCCGGAGGATTAACTTTGATTGTATTTTCATTATCTGTTACTTCCATTATATTATTATTTTCATTTATTTTATTTATTAAATCATCTGTTTTTTTAGTATCCATATTCCATTTTAATAATTTATAATTTGCACTTATACCAAGTATTAAAAAGATAACTATAAATGTAATAATAACTGGTTTTCTTAAAACTAATTTTTTCTTTTTCATATTACTTATCTAGTTCTAGTACTATTTTTTTATCATTATCTAAAACTAATTGTCTATATGTAACACCACATTCATCAAATAATCTTCTTGATGCTATACAACTATCTGTATCATGATATTTATCAGATAAATATATAACTTCTTTAATACCAGATTGAATTATTGACTTGGCACATTCATTACATGGGAACAATGCAACATATATTTTTGAGCCTTCAAGGTCTCTTTTGTTACCACGGAAATTTAATATTGCATTTAATTCACCATGACACACATACATGTATTTTGTTTTTAATGGGTCACCTTCTCTATCCCAAGGAAAAGCATCATCATGAAATCCATTTGGAGCTCCATTATAACCAATTGATAAAATTCTATTATCATCACTTACGATACAAGCTCCTACTTGTGTTGAAGGATCCTTACTTCTTAGGGCAGATAATTTAGCAATTCCCATGAAATATTCATCCCATGATAAATAATCAGTTCTTTGTTTTTTTATATCCATCTTAACCACCATCCTTATACATTGTACCAAATTTCTTTAAAAAAATGAAGTTGTTTATTACAACTTCACTATATTTTTAACATTTTCTGGATTATCTAGACTAATTTCAAAGCTTTCTTTATTAACCATATCTTTAACCATTACTCTATTTTTAGTTACTTCATCTTCACCAATAATGATAACGTATGGAATATTTTCTCTATTTGCAAAGTCTAGACTCTTCTTTAGTTTTCTTTGTTTCATTTCAACTTCAACATTGTATCCGAAATTTCTTAATTTATCTGCAAGGCGAAGTGATTCAACACCTGTATTCATTGGAATTATAAAGAAATTAATATCTGATGTATTTTGGAATATTTCTCTATTTTTTAGAATTTCATAAATACTTGTTAAACCAAAACTTATACCAACAGCTGGATATGTTTCTCCATCATTAATGTATTCAGTAACCATTTTATCATAACGGCCACCTCCACCAATTGAACCAGTTAAATATCCAGATTTATCATATACTTCAAAAACATTTCCAGTATAGTAATCTTGACCACGTGCAAGTGTTAAATCAATACTACAAATATCACCATAACCTATTCCATCTAGAATACTACTTAATTCATCTATTTCTTTAATACCAAGTTTTAATTCTTCATTTTCAGTATTTTCAAATTCTTCCTTAATTTCTGGTAAAGTCATTCTAAATACTTTTAATAACTTATCTGCTTGTTCACTCGTAACTGCTATTTCAATTAAGTATGTTCTTAATTCTTCTTCAGTTATCTTATTCATTTTATCTAGAATAGTTATTACTCTACTTACTAAGTCTTCTTCGATACCAGCTTCTTTAATTAAACCACGCATTAAATTTCTATTGTTATATTTAATGATTATTTCAATATCTAACTTTTTAAAGGCATTAATATATAGACTTAATAATTCTGCTTCGATTAATTGACCATCAACACCAACTATGTCTGCATCGCATTGTGTAAATTCTCTATCACGACCAACTTTAACTGGACCATCACGGAATACTTTTGCTATTTCATATCTTTTAAATGGCATTGTAATATTATTTTTATTTAAGGCAATAAATTTTGCAAATGGAACTGTTAAGTCATATCTTAAACCTAGTTCTCTGCCACCTTGATCACTTAGTTTGTAGATTTCTTTTAAGATATCATTGTTTTCATCGTATTTGTCTACTAGCATATCTAAGTAACATAGTATCGGAGTTTCAATTGAAGTATATCCATATTCCATGAATGTTTCTTTTAATACTCCATTAATATAATTTCTGATTTTTTGTTCTTTAGGTAAAAAATCATAACCACCTTTAACATTTTGTATTTTCATATTTACCCTTCCTTTTTTATTTTAAAAAAACTATACAATGTGCTTGTATAGTTTAATATATACAAGCACTACAATAAGCACTTGTATTAACAACTTTAATGTCGTATTAACAAGTGCATGATTTTATGATGGTGATACATTTTATCAAATTTAAATGTGTTCATAAAAACATCCCTTTCAAATTACCTATATTTTAACATGATTATATGCATTTGTCAAAAAAATTTTAAACTATAATTTTCACATCAAATTCAACAATAATGCAACAATAAATTTTTTTAATTATTTAATAATTTAAAAATGCTGGATTTATAAGGCTTTGATGAGTGGTTTTACACGATTCCTAGATTTTTATTCGGTCATTTTTACACGATTCCTAGATTTTTGAAGCAAAATTGTTATTTTTTATCTTTATTTAAGAATGCTAGTAAAAAGTTTAATATTTAAATCACCAAAAGAAAACCACTTTCATTTGAAAGTAGTTTAAATACTTAATTGGTGCCTGTATCCGGACTCGAACCGGAACTCCATTGCTGAAAATAGATTTTGAGTCTATCGCGTCTACCAATTCCGCCATACAGGCAACAAAATAATTATAACATATTATTTTGCTTTTGAATATATTTTTTTAATTATTTTCTGTTTTATCAACAATTCTATAATCTGATATTTTTATTTGATGTGTTTTTCGATATTCTGAATCAACATTAAATGCTGGATATCCTTCTTCAGTATAAACACTTTTATTATCTTTATCATAATAGATTATATTTTCATTTTGTTTTTTTAACATTGTATATTCAACGTTTTCATATAATGCTTTATTTAGCGCTATGTATTTTCCTTTTTCTAAGTATATACCATCTAAGTTATAATCCGTAAATGTTGTTTGTTCATCACATGATATACATGGTTTATAAACATTTTTTAATGTAAACTCTAAATTTATGCCATCATCAGTTTCTTCCCACTTGCAATTTGAACTTGATCCAGATGAATATGTTTGTCCATCAAGACTTGATTTAGTGGTTACTAAACATTTATTATTTTCATTTATTTCAACCATTGTTTCATCAGTTTCTTTTTCACCATCTTGGTTATCGTATTCTGCTGTATACTTAAACATTAAACTTTTACTTAATCTATAGTCATAAGACTTGGTATCAAACTTATATAATACTGCTCTTGTATCTTCTTTTTTTAAAGAACATCCTGTTGCAACAAATAACACACATAATAACAAAATAATTTTTTTCATAACTACTCCACTTCTTTTAAGTTAAGTATACTATAAACTCTTAATTATTTCAATATGCCATACCCTAGCTTTACACTATCAAAAAATAAAAAGTTATGTAATGGATAATATGTTAACATAGAAAATAAAGTAATACAAAGAATTACTATAATAATTGGTAGTACCTTTATATTTAATTCTTCTTGTTTTGATATCTTTATACCAAGTAGTTCCATTATTATATAGGTAAATAACATTAACGATAATGATAAAATCATAGATTCACCAAATATAAGGTATAAGGGTATAAATAAAATAAGATAAAATAAGACACCAACTAATGGTTTTACCATAAGACAAAGATAATAATTATTATTCTTTTTTTCTAAAATACTACCTATTAATAATACATAAAATATTATTTTCATATGTTCCCATATTGATTCATTAACTGGAAAAAAGATACTTGTTAATACACATGGAAACCAATCATACATAAAGTGCCATAAAAACGACAACAAAAAAAGAAAAATAATCATAAATATGTTTTTTTTGTTCATATATATCACCATTTAATAATATGTAACAAACTTATTAAAATATGTTATTTTTCTTCTTTATAAATTGATGTAAATAGTTCTTGTTCTTCATCACTAGTTTTAGTAATTGGTATATCAGGTAAGTCACTAATTGTTGCAAGTCCAAAGTAATCTAGAAATTCACTAGTAGTTCTATATAAATTAGGTTTACCTGGTAAGTTACTTTTACCACTTATTTTAATTAAGTCTTTTGCCATTAGTTTTCTTATCATATTGATACTTGCAAGTCCACGAATTTCATCAACTTCTGCTCTAGTTATAGGTTGATTATAGGCAATTATTGCAAGTGTTTCTAATGCAGATGATGATAATGTATTGGTGCCTCTTGTTGTAATTAATTTTTGATAATATTCTTTATGTTCTTGTTTAGTTGTTAATTTAAAGGATTCACCCATGAAAGTAATTCTTAAACCACGGTTATCCTTATTATATTCTTCTCTTAAGTTTTTAAGTAAATCTTGAGCTTCTTTTTTATTTATTTCTAATATTTCACAAATATTATCTAAGGTAATACCTTCATCACCCACCACAAATAAAAGTCCTTCTAATACTGCTTCTTTATTCATACATTCACTCTTTCTATATATATTTCATCAAAATTATTATCTTGTTTTAATGTTATTTCTTGTAATTTACACATATCTAAGATAGATAAAAATGTTGCTACGATCATTTCTTTAGTATATTCTTCGAATAGATCTGTAAATTTAACATGTTTTCTTTTTTCAAGTACTGTACGGATATAATTTTTTCTATCTTCAACACTTATTTCTCTTTTTGTTATTCTTGTTTGAACTGGTTTTTGATAATCCATTCTTTTTTGAAGTTCAATCATAGCTTGTTTTAATAATTCTACATCCATATTACCTTCAAGTTTTTTATTCTCAGGTGCAAACTCATTTAAATTTTCAGGTAATTTTGTAAAAAACTCATTTCTTTTTTCTTCAAGTTCTTTGAATACATTAGTTACATTTTGATATTTTTCATATTCAATTAATTTATTTTTTAAATCTTCTTCACTATTTATTGTGTATTCATCATCAGTTGCATCTTCACTTTGTAAGTTTAGAAGTAATCTACTTTTTAAATGAATTAATTCTGATGCCATAACTAAATATTCACTTGCATCATCTAAATCATCTTTATTTAATGTATTTATAAATTCTAAATATTTATCAATTATATATTTTGTATCTATATCGTATATATCCATTTTGGCAGTCTTAACTAAATGAAGAAGTAAATCAAGTGGTCCTTCAAAGTCATTAATACATAAATTCATTTCTATCCCCCTAACTACAGGTATATCCACTTGCTTCTAATTCAAACTTCATTACTTTAGCATCTGTATCTTTATTGTATATTGTTTTTAATTTTAAATTACCTTCTTTATATGTATTTAAATTTATAATAGTTCTAAAATATAAGACATTATTTTCTAAATCAACAGATGATGATATACCTTCGATTACATTATAAGTTGTTGATAATGCTTGATAAGTACTATAAAGAGCGCTAAATTCTGCTTCATTACTACTTACTTCATATATATCTTGTATTGCATATACTTTATTTGTATTAAGTAAGTATGTTACTGTTTCATATCCACTTTTGCATATTAATTTACCTCCGTTATTTTCATCTACTGTTGCAGTAAATGATGGATACTCTTCTTCTTTAATAGGTAACACTGAAATAATACTAGCTGAGGTTTCACTTAAATTATATTTTACATTAAGTGTTCCATTTGCTCCGATTGTTGCTTCATCAATCATTATTCTTTGTAACAATTTATTGTTAGCATCATATAAAACTATAAAGTAATTAAGGGTACTCATATCAAGTAATTCACTAGTTGTATTAACAATATCAATACTTAATTTATTATTTTCTACTTTTATATTATTAACTTTAAATGTATCCATAACAAATTCTGGATTACTAGCTATTTCTAACTTTTTAATCTCTTCGGTATTCTTTTTGTCATCATCTTTAGTATTATCTTTATTATTGTTGCTGGTAGTACCAGTATTAGTTATATCTGGATTTAATAAATTATTTACATATGATGATAAATCAGGTAAATAAATTACACCTGCAATAAATATACCAAATATTAAAATTATCCAAACTATACCAAATACACTTGCTTTTTTCTTATCTTCTTTTATTGCAAGAGTTGTTGGAATTAGTGGTTCATCTGTGATAACTACCTTTTTTACTTTTTTAGCCATTTTAATCATCCCATTTCATTCTAATAAAATTATAACATAAATATAATGAAAAAACAAAGATTATTGTAACCTTTGTTTAACAAGCTTCATCTTGTTTACAAGCAATGTTCTTGTCATTTACTTTTTTAATCATTTCTTTGTAAATATCTTTTAGTTCTTTCTTTTGTTCATCAGTTAATGCGGTGTATGGATCTTCTTGACTATCTAGAGTACTTACATGTAAGTCTAGTGCTTTGCCATCTTTAACTGCCAATACAGTTGGTGCATATAATCTTTTAACACCAGTATCATACATGTTTCCTGAATCATCTGTTACATAATATTTTTCTAACTTTTTATCTAAGAATTTCAATATGTCATAATAAGCATCTGTTCCTTTTTTAATCATTTCAGGTTCAATACTTCCAGAGAATTTATATTGATCTCTGATATTTAAAATATCTACATAATAGAT
The DNA here is from genome assembly GCA_934095965.1 of uncultured Bacilli bacterium. Lineage (GTDB taxonomy): Bacteria > Bacillota_I > Bacilli_A > RF39 > UBA660 > Onthocola_B. The sequence continues at coordinate 20,028 of CAKOKR010000016.1, read as the reverse complement.
TTTATCAAGACCTTCTTCTTTGGCAGCATCTAAAAGTACAGGTACTGCATTTCTACACCAAGGACATGATGCAAAACCAAAATACACAATAGCATTTTCATTTTTTAATACATCTAGTATTTCTTGACCAGTCTTATATACGATTGGATTTTCATTATCAATTTCTACCTTCATATATTCTTTATCACTATTTTCATTTTTATAACCATTTAATGATTCATATTCATTTTTAAATTTAATAGCATCAGTTTCTTTGATTTCTTTATGATTCATTATTGCATAGCCACATAAACCAACCACCAATACACTGCATATTATAATTATAACTAAATATATTTTATTACTTTTTTCCATTTCAAACACTCCATAATAAGAATATATCACAAATAAAAAGCTAGTGCAACAAATTTTGCACTAGTTTTGAATTTTTTCACTTGATTGATATAGAAAGCAATCCAATTCATGGGAATTAATTAACCCGATTGCTTGAAGATATGAATAGATTATCGTAGAACCCACAAACTTCATACCACGTTTTTTTAAATCATTACTAATATTATCTGATATAACTGATGTAGTTTTACCCACCTCATATATGGGATATTCTTTAAAATATTTAAGAATATAATTTTTAAAACTCCCCTTTTCTTTTTCAATAGTTTTAAATATTAAGGCATTATTAATTGTTGCATCAATCTTTAATTTATTTCTTACGATATCTTTATTATTTAATAAACTATTTATTTTTACTTCATCATAATTAATTATTTTATCTATATCAAAGTTATCAAAAGCTTGAGTAAATGCTTTTCTTTTATTTAATATGCATTCCCACGATAAACCTGCTTGAAAAGATTCAAGTACAAGCATTTCAAATAAATAATGTTCTTCTAGATTTAGAATACCCCATTCAGAATCATGATAATCTACATATTTTGAATTATCTAGGTTACACCATTTACATCTATTCATATGATACTCTTTTCTTTTTAGTTACAATGTTATTTAAAATTAAGAATAATATACTAAATATAATCAATATTATTATATTTTTTAAAAATGGATTTATAGAAAATACTTCAGTTGTGGATATATAATCATTATTATTTATATAGTAATATGCTGGGAATATTTTAGAAATAGATACAACATTACTAGGTAAATACATTGATGGAATAAATGCCCCACATAAGAATGCTTGAGATAAACCTATTACATTAATCATCCCATTTAAGGCACCTTTGTTATTTGTTAGACTACTTACAAGTATTGAAAGAGACAGACATGATAATGAGAATACTAAAGTATTTAATATAAGTAATAAGCCTCTTTTACTGATGGTTATTGTGCCAAAAGTAAATAGACCTAATAATGCGTAAAATAATACTACAATAACAGTATAAATTATACTTGCATAAATAATATATCTATTATGGTTTTTATAATCCATACTACTTACATTTATTCTTTTGGTTATTGACTCTTTATGGAAACTTGATAAAACTATACCTATGATAAACATAATAACTGATATTAAAGTATAACTTGCAAAATTATAATATCTATTTAAGCCACTATATTGGTTAGAATCAAATGTAGAATTTACATGAATTTGTGCTTCACTATTCATTATTTTATCAACAGTTCTAACTATTTCTTCTTCATCATCTGAGAAAAATGTTCTTATTTTTAAAACATTTAAATATCTATTTAAGTAAGTTTGAGCTATGAATGATCCTTGAGTTTCATTTGTTTTAATAATAACTGGTTCATCTTTATATCTTAAAACATTTTTTTCAAAGTTTTCTGGTATACATATATAATAGCTTATATCTCTATAAAATATAGCATCATCAATATCACTTTCTTTGATGTCTTTTATATTTGCAATTGTACTTAGGTATTTAACTAAGTTTTTGGAAAAATCAGTATTATCTTTATCAATAACTGCTATATCTGGTATGGTTTCATTGAAACTTGTTTGTGTGTCTTTACTTTTTGAATTAATTGTACCAAATGCTAAAAGCATAATGGTAAAACCTATGATGGTACCTTTATATTTTTTTATTATTTTCCAAAAAGTTTTAAATACTATCATATTTTTGCCTCCTTAAACAAAGAGAAGATATTACTATTAAAGTTAGTGAAAATATTATTAGACTTATTAAATTAAAATAATATCTATCTAAGTATGTATAATAATATAGTGAATATAAGCCATCTGTTATCATATTGGCAGGATTAATCATATTTAATATTGGTATATTTTTATCAATAACATATTTCATGGTAATACCCATCATACCTGATAAGAATGATAAAAACATAGTTATAGCTATTAAAATTCCACTTTTAGCATTTTCATTAGTTTTTAGAACTGTTCCAATAAATAAACCTAAGCTAATACCTGCAACACAACCAGTAAATGCTAAAAGTATTACTTTTTTTAAATCATCTCCGTAGTTAACTTCTAGAACTACTAGAGAATAAAGTAATAATATTGACATTGAAATAAGAGAGACTAATAAACTAGCTAGAGTACCACTTAATACTAGGTTTTTCTTTTTTACTGGAGATACTCCTATTCTTTTACCCATACTACTCATATTTGGTAATAACTTATTAATCATATAAATAGATAATGCTCCACCATATAGAGCTGTCATTGCAATTAAGGTATAATACTCAATCATTGTATAACTTATATTTACTCTAGTTGCATCAACTATATTATATTTAGCAAAATGATAATCTATTTCTTTATTTATAATAGTTTCATCTACAAAATATTTTAATATTGTTTCATTAGTACCAGATTTATTTACATATATTTCTGGCTTGCCAATAGTCCAATCTATAATACCTATGATTTTTTCTTCTTCAAGTAGCTTTTTTGCTTCATCATAATCTGTATAATATATTTCATCAAATATTGGATTTTTTCCTTGTTGAGCTTCATCTAATGAGAGTCTAAAAGTAGCATTTTTGTTTCCAACCACTGCTATATTAAAGGGATTAATTGATTCTTTTTTCTCAATATCTTTAAAAGCCATATGAAAGAATGTACCTAGAATAATGGGAAATATTAACGTCCAGAATAAAAGACCTTTGTTTTTAGTTAGAATTTTATAAAAATATTTATAATTATGAATAAACATTAGTCCCTTAAGTCCTTTCCAGTTAATTCTAAAAATACATCATTTAATGTTGGTCTTTCTGAAAAAATTTTTAAATAATTAACATTTTCTTCTTTTAAAAGGTTAATAAGTTCACCTAGATTATCTTTACCCTTTTTATATATAATTACTACTTGATTATTATTTTTAGTTATGCTATCTACAGTTTTAAATTTCTTTATTTTTGATATTATATCATCACTTATATCATTTACTTCAATAGTTATTTTTTCTTCAAGTTTTGCTAGTTTTTTAAGTTCATCTTTATTACCTTCAGCTATTATTTTACCATTATCAAGTATTATAATTCTATTTGTTATAAGTTCTGCTTCTTCCATATAATGTGTTGTATAGACTATGGTTGCACCATCTGTCTTTAATTTAATTATATTATTTAATATATTATTTCTACTTTGTGGATCAACTGCTACAGTTGGTTCATCTAAAAAAATAAGTTTTGGTTTGTGGGCTATTCCACATGCTATATTAAGTCTACGTAGTAAGCCCCCAGATAATTCTTTTGGGTAAAACTTACTAAAGTCTTTTAAACCAACTAATTTAATTGCATCTAATACATATTTACTTCTTTTCTTTTCATCTTTAATATATAAACCACAAAAATAATCTATATTTTCATAAACTGTTAGTTCATCAAAAACTGCTACTTCTTGAAATATTACTCCGATGTCTTTTTTAATATCATATGAATCTGGATTCATTTCCTTACCAAATATTTTTATAGTACCACAATCATATTTAAGTAATTGTAATATACAATTAATTGTTGTGGTTTTACCTGATCCATTAGGTCCTAAAAGTCCCAATATTTCCCCTTCATAAACATTAAATGATAAATCATCTATTGCTTTTTTCTTTTTATAGTTCTTTGTTAAATTTTTTACTTCAATTACATTCTTCATTTTTTATTCCTTTCATTAATGCATTAAACTCTTTCGTTAGTAAGTTACTTATTTCTTCATCAGTAAGTATAATTTTCTCACTTGCAATTAAGCAAGCTATACCATGCGTATATAACCACATCATATTATGAAACGTATCTATATCTTTTTTACTTAACTTAGTACTATCCATAGCGTACTCTTTAATTATATTGAAGGAGTCATCTTTACTTTTAATTTTACTCATGAATAATACTTTAAATAAATTCTTTTCATTCTTAGCAAACTTAATATAATTAATACCTGTTTGTTTATACTTAGGTATTGTATCATTTAAGTTATTAGTTACATAATCACAAAAATATTTTTCTATTTTTTTATATAACTCACTTATTAGTTCACTGCTATTTTTAAATTGATAATAGATAGGTCTAATCGATGATGATAAATACTTAGCTATTTCTCTATTACTAACATATTCAATACCTTTCTCTTTCGTTATATCGAAAGCTGCTTGTAATATTTTTTCTTTACTTATCTTTATTTGTTTTGACAACATACCACCTTCCTAATTTAATTGTATCACGTGATACAATATAAGTAAAGAAAAAATCGAAATAAATTCAATTTATGTAATAAGGATTAATAGCTAATCCATCACCAGAAACATGATAAGTTTAATCATATCTGTAAAAGTTACATCAAAACTTGATATAAAACCACCAATGTACAATATCCATGCACCACCAGTTGTACTAGACTTGGGTGACATAGTCCATTCCTCTTTTTATAAATAAAGCCAATTGTTTTTTGATGCAGTTAAAATATCCGTAGTATATGTAGTTACTTTGACATCTGCATTAGATGTGGAGTCATATTGATTTTGAAAATATACACAAATTACATCGATTATTGCTAATGTTATAACTAATAATGCTATTATGCCATATACTAATGCTTTTTTATTATTCATATTACTTGTCTACTTTCTTGCATTATAAGTAACCACCAAAAATAAAAAAAGTAACAAGATGTTTTGCTACTTTAGTAACATTTTTATTTAAGACGCATTTTTTTGTTTTTTTGCGTCTTATTTTTATTTAAGACGCATCCGTGCGTCTTAGAACCATTTTATTACAATTCACTTATGTATAATTACTAAATCACTAGTTATTCCACTTCCAGAATTTGGATGTTCATGGGTATAACTTAAATCTATTAAATAACCACATATTAAAACAGATGCAAGTATTACTTTAAATGTTTTATTTATTTTTTTATAAAAATTATCTAGTATAGGTGCAAAAATATATGTAAAACCAACACCTCCAAGTCCAAATAAAATTAATCCTTCTAGACATATTCTTCCATTTATATTTAGAAAATAACCACTATAATTCCAATATTCTAAACCTACAACATATTCTAAATATATACTTGTTAAATATTCAACAATACCACATAAAGTAAATGCTAAAAAGAATAATAATGCTGGTTTATCGCGATATTTTTTTAAAAGAAGCAATATTAATATGCCACCCCAACCATAAACCGGTAACCATGGTCCATACATTGTTCCTCGATTTACAAAATTACCAGATTTTACAAATTCTAAGAATACTTCCCAGATCCAACCAAAACATGAAAATGTAAAAAAGAATAATATATATGTTAATAAATCATAATTTTTATTATAATCTATATTTATAAATTTTTTATTTTTGATATATGGATACTCTAAATGTTTTCCATATTCTATATCTAAAGCATCATCATTTAATAATTTATCATTTACCTTTTTTCTTAAGTTCATGTAATATTCAGCATAAATAAAATTAATATAAACATCAGAATAAAATATTTTACTTATACCTAGAGTAACTAAATTAAGAACTTGGTAACCAATTAATGATAAATCCATTTTAAACATATTTAGTTTTTCTCCATCACTTAAACTTTTTGATAATCTAAATGCATCTTTTTTACTAATGTTTGGATTTTCCGCTAATATATAAGGAATCATTTTATATTCATAGTACTTTGGTATAATATTATAAATTGAAAAACACCAAAGTATTTGATAAATTAATTTTAAAAATAAAATATACGCTAAGTGAAAAGTCTTTTTAACTTTATATGGAAACATTATTCTTTCTATTTTAGTATCATAATATCTTCTTTTTTCTAAAAAATATCTATTCTTACCTATTTCTATTACTTTAAAAAATATTATATTAATAGCCCAGAATACTATACCACTAATTAAAATAATTATACCTGTTGATATTTTTTCACTAAAAACAAGTTTATTAATACCATTAAATATTGTATATGTAAATGAACCATTTGAATCTGTTTCATTAATTAAGTATGCTATTACTCCATTTTTATATTTATCTTTTAATTCTTGTTCTATTTTTTGGTAACCTTCTTCGATTTCACCCATTTTATTTACTATCGGAGTATTATTTAACTTGTTATAATTAATGGTATAAACTTTATCTCTACCTAAGTTATACCCTCCGGATAAAATAATAAAACAAATAAATGTAACAAAAACATTTCTAAAGTAATGATGTTTCATATCTTCTTTAGCATATTTTTTTATAGTAATGCGATCACACATAATACTCCACCTCAAGTTTTTATCAAGTTAATTATACTAAATATTTTAATTAAATGCAATCTCTGTATCTATGTTATCATCTGTGATGGCTATAACTAAAAAGATAATACCACTGATAAGTATTAAAAATGATGCAATAAATGATGCATATCTAAGTACCTTTTTCTTATTAAATTCTTTAACACTTTTATAGTCACTATATGAATCAAATGTAAAATATGAATATATTAAAAGTAGTATACTAAATATTAAAATCATTAATGCCTGATACAAGCATTTACTTTCCTTATCTTTATTTATTAAATAATATTTTTCTACGTTATTAGCATACCAACTTAAAATAATAATACCTATATATATTACCCAGACGTAGTTTTCTACTTTAATATTTTTTAATCTTTTTAATTCTTCCATATTAAATTATATAAAAAGAATAGAGAATTAATCCCTATTCATAATCTGCAATTATTGGGTCATATACTGTTCCCATGAACCAAACTTCTTTTGTTTTTTTATCTTCTAAGATAAACATAAATGGTTTATCAAAATTCATATCTATTTCTACAACTGGGACGTCAAATAAATAATCAAATTCACAAGACATATCCCCTGCTCCACCACCTATTGTTGCTGCAGATGCTTTTATTCCTTCATTTGAAAATTCAAAATTAGCACGATGTTTTATTGTACTTATGTAAGATGATTTATCAGTACTTAATTTATCTAATCTTGCATAACCTTCTTTAAATATACTTTGTACTCCGAGTTTTTCTAAATCACTTTGGATATCTAAGTCATAAGTCATTTCAAATAATGGTAACTTACCTGTTATTTTAGTAATTTTTCCTTTTTCAAAATTATTAAGTTCAATAGATTTTAAATTTTTAATATAATTACTTATTTTATCTTTATCGATATTTTTTATATAATCACTTAAAAGTTCTTTTCTAGGCATAAGTGCAATATATTCAAGTTCTAAACCATTATAATTTTTTAATTCTTTTTGGAATACTTTAACATCACTATCAATATAGAATTTATAATCAGTAGACGTGCCAACATCTTTATAACCTTTAGATAATTCTTTAATATATCTATTAAGTAGTTCTTCGGTAGTTTCATCACTTCCACCACATTCACCAGATGCTAGCCATTTTTCATATTCTTGACCAACAATTTTTCTGATGTTTGCTTCCCCAAGTTCATTTATAATGTCATAGTTATTAATTGATGAGGCAAACTCTACTGATTTTGTTTTTAATCTATTGTTATCAAATGGAAGTACTGGATAATAATCATCATTTATGACATCTACTCCGACAAAATAATTTTCATGAGCATAACTTACACCAAAACCAGCATAATTTCTATGTCCGTCATTATAAACATTTAAGTTATCATTTCCTGTATATGCTTCTTGAATAACATATTTCCAATCCATATCAACACCTAGGGCATTTACTAAAAAGTATGTATTATCTTTAGCATCATCTAAGATATTAGGTATTAATCCAAGTGTTTTTTCTTTAATCCAGTTATTTATATTATCTGGTGTTTCAAATGAATCATAAATAATTTCTGCATTATATTTTTCTTTTAATGTTTTAATGAAACTATCTTTGATATTCTTTTTGTAATCATCTTTGATAAAGAATGCATTTGCTAGTGATAAATTCTTAGTTGTATCATAAGTCTTTATTTCATAATCACTTATAATGTTATTTAGTTCTTTATTTGAACTACCTACTGTTCCTTCTCGCAACATTGATAATGCATACTTAATTGAAAGTGGACTATAAACCATATTCTTTTTGTTATTTTCAAGTTGCATGAAATATAAATCAAATGCTTGCAAAGTATTATCTTTAATTTCATATGGTGAGTTATAATTTGTTACATTACTATCGATTTCATTATTGTTTGTTTTTTTCTTAAACATAACAAAGTAAGTTACTAGTGCTATAACTATAAGTGCTATTAATACAATAGCTATTATTACATATTTCTTTTTATTCTTTTTCATATCGTTCTCCTTACTATTATATTACCACATTTTTTTAGAAACCACAACGATTATATCCATTATTAAAAACATTATAATAAATATTGACATATTTGGAAAAGTTAAGGTTATAAGAACAATAATTAAATTTCTCACGAAATTCAATCATCGATGCAACTTTTATTGCATCTTTTTTTCTGCTTCGCTGGGACAATGTCCCTCCACAGACCAGTTTCGGATGGTCGCCATTTTACTATTTTTTATTTTATTTTTTTATATTGCTAAACTTTTCATATATATTTTTATTCCTTCAAACATTATATTTATACTTGCATTAAAATCTATTCTTATATTTTCATGTATAATGCCTTTATATTCACTAGTTCTAATTTCTGTTTGATAACTATCATGGTTTCCTTTTGCTCTAAATTTAGGATATCCTTTCCCATGATAAAAATTTCCAAAAGCTTTATCTAAATTTAAAATACAAGTTTGCAAAGCAATTGAATCTACTTCTTTTAACCATAAATAATTTCTTTTTAATTCAGTTAATTCTAAAAGTTGTTTATAAGCATTTATAGATACTTTATCTTTTTCATATTTTTCTTTCTGATAAAAAATAATTATAAACAAATCTTGTGCATCCAAAATTTTTTTCTATCATTTCTTTTTGCACAGCATTGGGATATATTCTAATTTTATAGGCTTTATGTATTATCATTTTCTTTACCTCCCTGATGCATTAATCATACCATACGTATGTTGTTGTGTCAATACATTAGTTTGATATTTTTAAAATTGTTTTTAGATGACTTTCCTATTATACAAAAAAATGAGTAATAACTCACTTTTGACAATTCGGACAATAATAGGTACTTCTTCCTCCGATTTTTATTCTCACTATTTTTGTATTACATAATGGACATGGTTCATTTTCTTTTTTATGAACATTTAAAAATTGTTGAAATCTACCTGTTACTCCGAGTGATGAAGTATAACTTTTTATCGTAGTGCCACCGTACTTGATTGCTTCATCTATTATTTTATTAGAACATCTTGCAACTCTTTCACATTCTGCTAAAGACAAGGATGAACCCATTCTTTCTGGGTTTATGTGGGATGCAAATAAAACTTCATTAGCATAGATATTACCTAAACCACTGATTATTGTTTGATCTAAAAGTAATGTTTTAATTGGGATATGTTTGTTATGAATCTTATTATAAATATATTCTTTAGATAATGTTTTATCATTTGCTTCGATACCTTGTTTTTTAATACATTCAATATTATTTACATCACTTTTTTTAACTAGATTCATTCTTCCAAATTTTCTTGTATCATGATATCTTAAATCTGTGTTATCATTAAATGATATGATGATATGTTCATGTTTTTCTATTGGTTCATTGCTTTTTTTAATGAAGTACTTTCCTTCCATTCTTAAGTGACTTATTAAAACATAATCATCTAAATCAAATAAGAGATATTTACCACGTCTATTTATATCTTTGATACTTCTTCCAATTAATATGTTTTTAAAATCAGTGATATTACTTTCAATAATCTTGGGATAAATTATATTAACATCAATTATTTTTTTATTTAAAATCATTCTTTTTAAAGTATTTCTTACTGTTTCTACTTCTGCTATTTCTGGCATAATTAAATTCCTTCTTTCATTTGCAAGTCACTTGAAGATACTTCGATATCTGTTGGATAACTAAACTTAAATCCATGTAAGGTATCTATTGTATTTGTTGATACATTAACAAATCTATAATCTAAGGTATCTCCTTTATCTGCCCAGGTTAAATCTAAATGATAAAACTTTCCATCTATTTTTACTAAATTCCATTCATGAAGTGCACCGGCGAAAGCTGAATATGAAACTAACCCCACTAGATTTGCTAAAAAGTTAAAACTTTGAGCATAATTATGACATTGTCCATAGCCTAAAACTAAAGGATAATATAAGTCATTTGTTCCGTCATATAATCCATCTGTACTTTTATAAACCATTTTCTTAACTATAAATTCTGATATTTTAATAACTTTATCTAAGTCTGTCATATCACTAGTTAAAGTACTTGCAAAATTTTTAGCAACTTCCTTTGCTTCTTTATAAGTTTTTATATTATTTTTATTCCATTCATAATTAGTGAAGCTTTCACATCTTACATATGTATCATTACATCCACTTTGATATTGATTTGAAAAATCTCTTTTATAGATTATATCATTATCTTTAAATTCATATGTATAAAAATTATTTAAACTGTTATTTAATATTTTATCTAAATGTGGTGCCATTACTTCTAGATTAGTTATGTTGTTATTATAAAGTGTTGGCATATTTGTTAAATTATTTAGTGATGTTAAAGCTGATACATCTTCGATTTCATTTGAAAATAAACTAAGTTTTTCTAAAGATGTTAAGTTTTTTAATGGAGTTATGTCTTTGATTTTATTTAAGTTAAGAAGAAGTATTTTTAATTTAGTAAGACTTTTTAATTTACTTATATCTTTAATTTTATTTTGACTCATGGATAATGCTTCAAGATTTTTAAAGTATTCTATACCTGATATATCTTCGATATTTAAATTATCTAAATAAAGGCTTTTTATATTTAGGGCATCATCTTTTTTTATTTCATCTTTACCCATTATATTTTTTAATTCATTTTCTAAATTTTTATCTTTAAAAACTATTACATCACTTTCTATGGGTTCTTCCAGAGTTTGATTATCTTTGGTATTAAGTTTTTTAATACCAAAGATAATACCAAATAAAGATATTATAACTAATAAAATTATTATTACTTTTTTCATTATTTTGCCTCATACCAGTTTATACCTGTATCTATTTCTACTTTTAATGGAACACTTAGTTTATAAACATTTTCCATTTCTTCTTTTACTATTTTCTTTATTTTATCTAGTTCACTATTTTTACAATCAACAATTATTTCATCATGTACTTGAAGAAGTATTTTACTAGTTATACCCTCACACATAAACCTATTATAAACATTAATCATAGCCATTTTCATAATATCTGCACTTGTTCCTTGAATTGGTGTATTCATTGCCATACGTTCACCCATTTGACGAATCAAATAATTTGGATTATTTATTTCTTCGATTTTTCTTGTTCTTCCAAAAAGTGTTGTAACATAGCCTTTTTCTTTTGCAAGACTTACTTGAGTATCGGTATAGCTCTTAACTTCAGGATATAACTTGTGGAATTTTTCAATAAATTCATCTGCTTCGGATTTAGATATATGTAAGTTTTCTCCGAGACCAAAACCTGAGATACCATAAATAATACCAAATATTACAGCTTTGGCACAACGACGCATTTGCTTTGTTACAGCATCTTCGGGTACATTAAATACTTCACTTGCTACATGGGTATGAATATCTTCATCATTTTGAAATGCTTCGATTAGACTTTTGCAATTTGATAAAGAAGCCATAACTCTTAGTTCTACTTGACTATAATCTGCACTTAATAAACAATCATTTTCAGGTAAAAAAGCTTTTCTTATGTTTCTTCCTAATTCTTCACGAACTGGTATATTTTGTAAGTTTGGTTCAACTGATGATAATCTTCCAGTTCTAGTTAAAGTTTGTTTATATATCGTATGTATTTTTCCATCATCAAGTATATAACTGCTTAATCCTTCGATATATGTACTTTTTAATTTAGAAAGATTTCTGTATTCTAGTATTTTTTCTATAATTGGATGTTTATCTACTAGTTTTTCTAATACTTTTATATCTGTTTTATAACCTGTTTTGTTCTTTTTGCCCTTGCCTATTTCTAATTTTTCAAATAATACTTCTCCGAGTTGCTTTGGTGATGAAATATTAAACTTTATACCTGCAAGATTATATATTTCTTTTGTAAGTAAATCTAATTTTACATCAAGTTCTAGTGACATATCTTTTAAAATATCTTTGTTACAGATAATACCAGTTTTTTCCATATCTGCTAAAACATATAATAATGGTAATTCAATATTTTGATAAAGACTTAATGCATTATTTTTTTCTAATTCTTTAATATGTTCATCTTTTAGACAAAACAAATATCTACTTCTTTTAACCATTTCTAATTCTATTTCATTAAATTTATTTTTCTTTAAATTTTCATAATATAATAAATCATTATCACTTTGATTTGCTAAGTATGCTAAATCATCTTTAGTATTTAAATTAAGTAAATAAGCACTAATCATCAAATCATTTACACAATTTATTTTTATACCTGTGTTAACTATTATTTTTTTAGCATCATATGTAGTTATATTATAATCCTTTATTTCATTTAAGACATTTATTATATTATCTTTATTTACTATATAATTATTTTTAGAATCACTTATAGACATAGACACTAGCTTAGCTAGATGATAGTTTTCATTATCAAGCATTACATCAATAGATATATCTTTGTCAAGTGAAATATTGTTTATGGTACTGATACTAGAATATTCTAAAGTCTTAGTTTCTTTTTTTGTTTCCATGTTTTTTAAAAATGAAAAGAATTCTAAGTCTTTAAATAATTCAATTAATTCTGGAGTTACTTTTTTTTCATATTTTAAATCTTCGAGCACAATATTAAGAGGTACATCCCTATATATAGTTGCTATTTTTTTACTTATGAAAGCCATTTCTTTATCTTCTACTAGTTTTTCTTTAGTTTTACCTTTTATATTATCTATATTATCATATAAGTTTTCTAGTGACTTATATTCTTGAAGAAGTTTTAATGCTGTTTTTTCACCGATTCCTTTTACTCCGGGGATATTATCTGATGAGTCCCCCATTAAAGCTTTTAAATCAATCATTCTAATTGGTTCAATTCCGTAGTCAGCTATAAATGTTTCATGATTATATCTAATAAAACCTGTTTGTTTTAATAACTTTACTTCAGTTTCATCACTAATAAGTTGAAGTAAGTCTTTATCACTTGATACTATAACTGATGCAAAATCTTTATCTTCCTCAGTCATTTTAACAATGGTGCCAACAATATCATCTGCTTCATATGGAGCAAGTTCAAAGTGTTTGATTCCCATTTTATCTAGAATATCGCGAGCTATAGGCATCTGTGTTTTTAAATCTTCGGGCGTATCTATTCTTCCTTCTTTATAAAAATCATATTCTTCTTTACGAAAGTTTTTACCTATGTCAAAAGCAACAGCCATGTATGATGGATTTTCTTCAGATATTATTTTATTCATCATGTTTACAAAACCAAATAAGGCATTTGTGGGAACTCCTTTTGAATTTTTCATTATATTACCTGTGTATGCAGTTGCATAATAACTACGAAACATTAAATTGTTTCCATCTATTAATATTAATTTTTTTACCATGTTTATCACCTGTTTATAGTATATCACACAAGTTTTTCTTTATAAAGAAAAAACGAGTTAATTTCGTTTAATTTCTTGAACTCGTTTTAATATAGATAAATCTTTTTCACTATAATTTACTTTACCATTATATATTGTTTTATAATACTTTAATATTTCTTCAATACCAGTAAGTCCCTTTTTTAAAAGACTTATAACTTCCTCTTCACTCTTTTGATAGAAAGATGCTATATCTGTAACTGTATATGCTTTACCATTATATAAACCTAAGCTTAAACCTACAAGCATTCTACAATCCATTGGTAACATTTTAACAATTTCAGGTAACAAATCATTTTTAACTTGAGCTTTAATAGTTATTTGAGTATCACCAATTTCTATTTCACTTTCAACAAGATTCATATTTCTTCTTACTACTTTTCTCTTCCATGCTTTAAGAAGTGAAAATAAAACATTCTTTTCATTATTAGTTAGATTTGTTCCATTATAAATACCCATTCCATTGTATCCGAAAGCTTTCATAATAATTTCATAGCTTTTTGTTAATTTATTTTGATTATCCATAAGCCATTTGATATCTTCTTCATTAACATTTAAAATACCCATTAAAGTTTTATTTTGATAACCTGATTTTTCAATTAAATCATCATGAGCAAACATTTTCTTTAGTTCCATCACTATATAATCTATTTTTTCTATTACTGGTATAGATAACTCATCTTCTTTAAGACGATGATTAAATTTATTACCAAATGTATTTTTTAAGAATTTATATTTTGGATCATCTTTACCTAAATCTTTTAAGTAACATTCAATACAATCTGATGGTAAGTTAGAGATTTCACTTATATTTTTGTTTACATATTTTTTCTTTAGTTTTTCTCTTTCAGTTGTACATTTAATTATGTAGTTATGGAATAATTTAATTTCATGAGATGATAATAATTCAGGACTATAGATTTCATTAAAGTTTCTTCCAAATAAAAGTAGTAATATTTCATATATTTTAGAGCTTTTATCAAGTCTTTTTTTATATATTTCAAAATCAGATGGTGAATAACCTAGAATATTTATTAATTTTTTACCATTATACATACTATCAACATTTATTGATTCTGAATTATTACCCATATATTCAGTTACACTACTTTTTGCAAAACCACGTAATTTACGTAAAGCTTTAGTTTCTATTTGTCTAATTCTTTCACGTGTTACACTTAGTTCTGCTCCGACTTCTTCAAGAGTTTTAACTTTACCTGTGTTAAGTCCCCATCTTTCTTCGATAACATATTTTTCACGTTCAGTTAAAACTGTTAGCATTTCCTTAATTTGTTTTTTGTTATCACTTCTAAACACTAATTCTTCTGGTGACTTTTCAGTACTTGCTATGAAGTTACCTAATGTTGCATCACCATCTTCATCATTATTATGAACTTTACTATCTAGAGAAACTGGTTCAACATCAAGTGATAATACATCACGAATTCTATCTTGAGTTACTCCATCAAGTATTTTTTCTAAATCTTCAACAGTTGCTTCGCGATGATACTTATTATAAAACTCTTCACGTGCAGCATTAACATGATATGCTAGTTCTGTAAAATGAACTGGTTGGCGAATAACTCTCGATTTATCTGCGATAGCTCTTGTTACATTTCTTCTAATACTTGTATAAGCATATGTTGAAAATTTATAACCACGATTTACTTCAAATTTTTCTACAGCTCTGATTAAGCCAATATTTCCTTCATTTACTAAATCTAGAAATTGCATACCAGATGTATGATATCTTTTTATTGCAGATATTACTAATCTAATATTTCCTTCGACGATACTATTACGATAAAACAATGCTTTTTTTTCATACTTTTCTTTATCTTCTCTTTTAGTTGTTTTTCTTGCTTTTTCAATGCATTCATTATACTTTGCAATATATTCTAGTGTTTTTTCCGGAGTAAATTTTTCAAGTCTTTTTATATCTTGCCAATATAATTTTTCACTATCTGATGTATATGATAAATCATCATCTTCCTCCACTATAACTGGTTCATTTAATAAATTTTTAATTAATGCATATGAAACTAATACAGTTGAACAATCTTCACCATATTTTTTAATTATTTCATCTTCAGTCATAGATGTTGTAATAAACTTTTGTAAGAATTCATTTACTTTTTTACTCTTAGATAGAATTTCTTCAAGTTCTTTAATTGTTAATTCATCATACTTATATAAAGTATTTTGTTTGCTAGTAATTTCTTTTTCCCAGTTTACTATGATTTCATTTATATTTTTTTCCATAATCCACCTCTTTTTAGATATACTATTGTATCACTTTTTTATAATTTTGCAAGTCTTTATAGTGACTTTATTAATCTAGTTAGTTCTTTTTGAGCTTCTAAATCTTTAGTATTTAAAATATTCTTTATGTAAATAATACCATTTTTGATTCTTGATTTAATTTCATATGGTGGTAAATTTAGTATAATACTAAGTTCATCAATGGTATATTTTTTGTTATCATAGATTCCAAGATATAATTCAAGAGGTAATCTATAATTAATTGGAATATTTTTTATAATTTCTTTTAGATTTTTATTTAATTTACTTTGATATGGTGAATCAAAGTAATATTCATTAATAATACTTATTAATTTTTCTTCTTCTTTGTTTGATAATGTATTTAAATAACCAATATTTAAATTATTACCAAATGCTTTTTTTAAAATTTCAAGTTCTTCTTTATTAAATTTAATTAAGTCCACTACTTTAATTAAATCATGATATGTCTTTTTATAATACGGGCTTTTTTTATGCAACTTTTCTTTTAAATTTTTAAGTGTTATTTGCATACTTATTATTTTTGCATCATAATAACGGGGAGCTATATAAGTACTTGATAAATCATCTTTGAAACACTTAGTTAATGTTTGATAATATGTTGCTTTTTTATTAAATAATGTTTTAATGTGTTCAAATTCTTCATCACTTAATTCAAGATATTCTTGCAATGTTTTATTTTCAAAACTTGTCTTTAGTTTATTTTTTTCAATAGATAAGTCTTTTTCTTTTTTAATTAATTTAGTTAAACTAATACGTAGGCTTTTTAAATCATTTGAACATGCATCCTTATTATTATAGATATCAGTTAAATTTTCTCCGAAGAACTTAGTTAATATATCTGATTTATATTCACTTTTTTGTCTATTTTCTAAAAAATAATAATATTCTTCATCAGTTAAGTTAAGTACCTGTTGCAATGTTTTTCCTTTTAGAATTCTAGCATTAGGTATTACTTCATTTATTAATTCTTTTAAAATACTCTCAATTTCAGCATTTTGGATCAAATATCTTTTTGTTAAATATGGACCAAATGTATCAATCATTAATCTATATTTTTTGGAGTCAGTCCCAAGTTCTTGTAAATAAAATAAAACATTTTCTAAAGTACCACCGATGATATCTGGAAGTATTTTTCCTTCATAAACACTTTTAGCATTTTTCTTTATATCAAGAGTTTTAATAAGTAAGTTTACATCAATATTTTCATTTTCAAAATTAGCGGGATATAACATATTTAAGCCAAAAACTAATGTAAGATTTGTGTAATCTTTTGATGTATGATCTAGTTTAATTAGTTCTTCGAACCGTTTACGAGATATTATTTCAAGTAATCTTTTTCCTTGATATTCTGTTTTAAAGTTTGTTTCTATAAATTGAGGGTTTATATACTTAAAGTTATCACGAAGATTCTTAACTATTTCTTTTAATGGACTTTTTGTATATAGCTTAATATTTATTGGTTTACTTAAGTCACTACCACATATTCTTTGTAGAGTCTCTTTATCTATATCACTTAGATATTTGAATGCTTTATTAATATCTGTTTTATTTCTTTTAAAATATTCGCAAATTGTAATAAATGCTTTTTTGCCTGCATATCTTCTTCTTAATTTCTTTATTATTTTATCTTCGATTTGTCTTACTCTTTCACGAGTAATACCTAAGGTTTCTCCGATTTCTTTTAGGGTCCAGTCTCTGCCATCAACAAGTCCATAGCGATATGCTATTATTAACTTTTCTTTTTCATTTAATGTATCAAGTAGTTTTTTAATTGTTTCTTTATTTATTATATCTTCTTCAAATTCACCACTTGCTACAATATTATAATTATCTAAACTATGAGCATCATCTTCATCTAATTTATCATCTAATGAGACAATATTTACAGTTTGTTCTTCAATTCTTTTAATTTTTTCAGGATTAAGTCCTAACATATCAACTAATTCTTCTTCACTTGGTTGATGTCCATATGCTTTTTGATAATCTTCCACTACTCTTTTGTATTTTAAATATTCTGTTTGTGAATGAATTGGTATTTTAATCATTTTACCATTTTCTTTTAAGTATCTATTTATTTTTTGATTAATCCAGAAACTTGCATATGTTGTAAATTTTGTTTTTAAGTTGGTATCAAATTTTTCTACAGCTTTAATTAAACCAATGTTACCTTCAGCAATTAAATCTTGAACTGGTATTGTTTTACTTCCATATTTATTGGCAAAATACACTACAAGACGAAGGTTACTATGAATACATATATCACGATGATAAATTGCTTTATCATAATATGTTTTATCATTTGTTTCATTAAATAGTTTTATATTTTTATGATGCATTTCGATATGATAAAGTATTGTTTCATTATCAAGTATCGGATATGATTTTATTTCTTGAAGATACATTTTCAAACTAGATGATAAATTTATATTATCTAATTTGTAATCTACTTTATCATCATTAATTTTTCCCTTTAAAACACAATAGAAAACTAAGATATCTGCTTCTTCTTCATTATACATCTTTCTTATTTTTTCTTCAGTTACAATTGGCATATGGCTAAAAAAGTTTTCTAAGTAGTTTGTTATAATACTACTTTCTTTTGTTAATTCATCAACTATGTCTAAAGTATCTTTATCACTATCTTTAATATATGACAAAAGTATTTTTAAACTCATATTTTTATTTATAATATCTTGTTCAATTTTTGCAATAATTTCTTTCATGTTTCCCCCTTGGGTAGTTATTATATCATATTTTTTTAAAAATTTATATATAATTTTAACAAAGAGGTATTGATATGTTTTTAAATTTACTTAATATAATCAAAGATATGTTATTTTTTACTGGGTCTTATTCAAATAATGTTTTTTTAGAACCACTTTCACCGGAAGAAGAAGAAAAAACTATAAATGAAATGCTTAATGGAAGTATTGAGGCAAGAAATAAGTTAATTGAACATAACTTAAGGCTTGTTGCTCACATTGTAAAAAAGTTTGATGTGAAGGAAGAAAATACTGATGATTTAATAAGTATTGGAACGATTGGTTTAATCAAGGGAATTGATACTTATAAAAATAATAAAAAAACTAAAATAACTACTTATGCTGCTAGATGTATTCAAAATGAAATACTAATGCATTTTAGAAGTAATAAAAAATATGGACCTACGGTATCTTTAAATGATGCAATTGGCCATGATAAAGAAGGAAATGAAATTAATTTAATTGATGTAATCAAAGATAATGATACAACTTTATTTGAAAAACTTGATTTAAAAAACAATATTATGCTTTTAAAGAAATATTTAAGTGTTTTAAAAAAACAAGAAAGAGATATTATAATTAAAAGATATGGACTTAATAATACAAAAGATATGACTCAAAAAGAAATAGCTAGAGAACTTAAAATATCAAGGAGTTATGTTTCTAGAATAGAAAAAAGAGCACTTACAAAAATACTTACTGAGTTTATAAAAAATAAAAATATCGATTAAAAAAAGAAGATAATTTTCAAAAAATTTTGAATAAGTCAATAAAAAGTGGACACTAAAAAAGAATTTTTAGAACCCTAATTCGGCTTTATACTGAATTGGGGT
>CAKOKR010000015.1 GCA_934095965.1 uncultured Bacilli bacterium | reverse complement strand
TAGTTAAAATACTTGTTTTACTTAGGTTTCAATTGACTTTATTCAATTTTTACTCCCCACCAGATTTCGAAGAACCGTTTAATACACTAATACCAGCATTTTTATATGCTCTTGTGAGTGGTCCTGCTCCAAGTTTTGTTCCTCCAAAATATCTTACTACAACTAGTAAGGTGTTTTCTTTGTTGTTTAGTTCTAGTATGTTATAAAGTGGTAATCCTGCTGTTCCACTTGGTTCTTTGTCATCACTTTTTCCTGCGGTGTTTGGTAATTTATATGCATAAACTATGTGTCTTGCTTTTTTATGTTCATCTTTTAAATTTTGTAAAATTTCTTTTACTTCATTTTGGTTTGTAATAGTGTAGTTGTAGGCGATAAACTTTGATTTTTTAATTTCTATTGTGTTTGTTTTAATTAAATTCATGGTATATTCCTCTTTTCTTATTTATTATAACATAGTATAATATAGTTTATAAAGGAGAAATAATTATGCTTAGAGAAAAATTAAAAACTATACCTCATTTACCTGGTTCTTATCAAATGAGAAATATTAATAATACAGTTATATATGTTGGCAAAGCCAAGGACTTATATAAAAGAGTTAATAGTTATTTTAAAGGTAATGTTACTGGGAAAACTGCTAAAATGGTTAGTGAAGTTGTTGATTTTACTTATATAACTACTTCCACAGAGCAAGAGGCTTTTATACTTGAAATTAATTTAATTAAACAATATGATCCTAAGTATAATATATTACTTAAAGATGATAAGAGTTATCCTTATATTGAATATATTAGTAAACCATATCCTAGAGTTAAAGTATCTAGGTATTTAAGTGTTAAGAAAAAAGATAAGAAGATGTTATTTGGTCCATATCCGAATGCATATGCAGCTAGAAAGATAGTTAATTTAATAAATAGGTTGTATCCTTTGAAAAAGTGTGAAGGAATGCCTAAGAACGTGTGTTTATATTATCATATAGGTGAATGTTTAGGATATTGTGAAAAACATGTAGATAAAGATAAGTTAAATAAAATGGAATCTGACATCTTAGAATTTCTAAGGGGTAATGATAAGATATTAATTGATAAATTGGTAGATAAGATTAATATGTATAGTAATAATTTAAATTATGAAAATGCGTTAGAGTTAAAAAAAGAATTAGATTATATAAAGATTGTTTTAGATAAGCAAAAAGTTGAATTACATGATTATGTTAATAGAGATGTAATTGGGTATTATTTTGATGAAGGTATTGTTAGTGTTGAGGTACTATTTGTTAGAAATGGTAAGATTGTTGGAGGCAATAATGATAAGTTTTATTTGATGAGTGATTTATCAGATGAAGTTACTTCATATATCCTTAAGTTTTATGAGCGTCATGAAATACCAAAAGAGTTACTTATGTTAAATATAGATAAAGATAAATCTGATATAATTAGTGATATACTTGGTATAAAGGTTGTTATGCCTGTTAAAGGTATTAAGAAAAAACTTGCTGATATGGCTTATAATAATGCTAAGATTGCTTTAGAGCAAGAACTTGAAATTATTAGAAATGATGAAAAAAGAAGTATTATTGCTAATGATGAGTTAAGAAAATTAGTTGGGTTAGAAGTCTTAGATAGAATTGAATCATATGATAATAGTAATTTATTTGGGACATATGCTGTATCAGGAATGGTAGTATTTAAAAATGGTAAACCATCGAAGAAGGATTATCGTAAATATAAAGTAAGTGTAGATATGAATGATGATTATAATACTATGAAAGAAATTGTTTATAGAAGGTTTTATCGGGGGTTAGTTGAAAAAACTGAAATGCCTGATTTAATTCTTGTTGATGGAGGTATTACTCAGATTGGAGCTTGTAAAAGTGTATTAGATGAACTTCATTTAAATATTAAAGTATGTGGTTTAAGAAAAGATGATCATCATAGAACTAATGAATTAGTTGATGGTGATACATTAAAAGTATATGATATACCAAAGGGTAGTGATATATTTCATTATTTGACAAGGATTCAAGATGAAGTACATAGATTTACTATAACTTATCATAAAACATTAAGAGATAAAGGAAGTATTGGAAGTATTTTAGATAATATTGATGGTATTGGAAGTGTTAGAAAAAAGGAACTTATTAAAAGGTTTGGAAGTATTAAGAAAATGAAGGAAGCTTCTATAGAAGAGTTATCTGGAATAATTCCAGAGACTGTTGCAGTTGAGTTAAAAAAATATTTAACAATGAGGGATATGGATGGAAAAGAATAAAAATATAGTGGTTAATAAAGATATGGAGTACTTTTTAAATCCTGATTATATAAATATTAAATGTAATGAAGTATACGTTAATAAAGATGATTATGTATATAAAAATCAAGTAATTGGGGATAATTTAGTATCTAGTGTATCTGGTTATGTAAAAGATATAGTTAATGGTGTTGTAATAATTAAAAATGATTATAGAGAATACAGTAAAGGTAGTAAAATATATAAAGATAAAGTAAGTATAGAAAGAATACTTAAAGTATGTGTTAATAAAAGAGGTTTATTTAATAAATTTAGAAGTAAAAGTAAGTTTAATAATTTAGTAGTTAATTCATTAAATGATTCTATGTATGTATATAATAAAGTATACTTGTTAAAAGAAAATATGAGTTATGTTTTAAAACTTATGAATGAGTTAAGACTTATTTATAAAATAGATAATAGTGTTTTAGTAATAAAGAATAATGAATGTAATACGTTAGATAGTTGTTTTAATCAACTGGGAAGTTTCCCAGAGACTAATGTATGCTTAGTTAAAGATGAATATTTATTAGAAAATAAAGATATACTTTTAAATAAATTAAAGATTAATGGTGATACACTTTATTTAGATATAGAAGAACTGCTTGAGTTAAATGATTTACTTACAGGTAATGTTAGAAGTACTAAGGTTATTACTATATCAGGTGATGGTATAAATAAGAGTTTAGTAATGAGAGTTAAGAAATATTCATTATTAATAGAAATACTTGATAAATACTTTGTAATGGATGAAAATGTTGATGTAATAGTAAATGGTTTAATGACTGGATATAAAATAAGTAATATAGATAGTGTAATTATTGATGATAATGTTGAAAGTATTAATATAATGAAACATGTAGAATATTTAACGAGTAAATGTATTAAATGTGGTAAATGTATAAGTATTTGTCCTTTTGGGGTTAATATATTAAGTGGTAAAAATATAAGTAAATGCATTAATTGTGGGCTTTGTTCATATGTGTGTCCAAGTCACATTAATTTAAGGAGAAAATAATGGAAGTATATGTTCATAGTAAAAATGATTTAAAGAAAAATGTTATTTATTTTTTGTTTTGTTTGATTCCTTTTTATTTATATGGGATTTATAAAAATGGTTTTTTGTTATATCAAAGAGATTTAATTGGCTTTTTTGGTATCTTTAAACTTATTATTTTACTTGGTATTGGTTTAGTTATTTATTTTGGTATTAAAAGACGTATTACATTTGATTTATTATTTGCTGAGTTATTTGTTATACCTTTGTTTATGAGTGTAAATATAAATTATTTCGTTTATGCTCTTTGTATTTTTTTGTATATTTTACTTGGTAAGTATTATGAGAATGTAAGTATTATAATATTTTTGTTATCACTATTTGGAAGTTTTGTAAATAAAATGGAGGTACTTAATATATTTGATTATAGTGTGTTAGATATGTTATTTGGTAGAAATATTAGTGGAATGGGTACATCAAATATAATGATGGGACTTGTATTACTTGTTATACTTAGTTTTTCAAATATATATAAAAAAGATATAAGTATTAGTGCTTTAGGAGTCTTCTTGCTACTTGCAAGTATCTTTGATAGAGGTTTGTTACTTGTTGGTAATGCTTATTTTAGTATCATTATTATTGCATCATGGAATTTAATTAGTCCGATTTTAAAAAATGGACAGATTATATAT
Organism: uncultured Bacilli bacterium; assembly: GCA_934095965.1. Taxonomy (GTDB): domain Bacteria; phylum Bacillota_I; class Bacilli_A; order RF39; family UBA660; genus Onthocola_B. The sequence goes on along the minus strand of CAKOKR010000015.1, from coordinate 26,581 downwards.
GGAATACTTGTTGGGTTGTTAGGCTTTTTATTTATGAAATATGTTAATTTGTATTATGGAATGATTATGGCAATTGCCATAGTTAGTGGAATACTTAGTTTAGTAGAAAAATTTAGTAAGAAAATTATATAGGTTGAAATGTCTTCTTGCAACTAATATAGAAGTTGTATACTTCTTCAGAGTCTTGTAACTAATAATAAGTTAAATATTGATGGTGTAACTATATATGATGCTACGAGTAGAGCACGTAAAAAATATTTGGGTATTGGGAGAAGATTTTGACAAATGGAAAGGTATTTTATCGGTAGAAATTAGTAGTGGAAATAGTCAAGAGTAAAACTTTTGGCTATTTTTAAATAAAATGTGTCAAAATAGTTTGCAAAATGGCGAAAAAAGTGTTATAATAACAACGATTTTTAACAAGGGGATAAAGGGGAATGTTATGGCGTATATAAAAAATGATGAATTAAATGAAATACTAAGCCGAGCTGATATTGTTGATATTATCTCAAGTTATTTAAAAGTTACTCCGAAGGGTAAAAATTATGTGAGCCTTTGTCCTTTTCATAATGATCATTCTCCGAGTTTAATTATTTCACGTGAAAAACAAATATTTAATTGTTTTACTTGTAGAACCGGAGGAAATGTATTTAGCTTTGTAATGAAATATGAAAATGTTTCATTTTATGAAGCTGTTAGTATAGTTGCTAAAAAAATTGGTTATACTTTAAGTGGCAATTTTGATAATGTTTCGGTCAACAGTAAAAATAAAGAAGATTATAAAGTATATGATTTTGCAATGAAGTATTATCATAACAATATTTTTACTGAAGATGGAATAAAAGCTAGAGCATATCTAGAAGCAAGAGGTATTACAACAGATATTATTAAAGAATTTAATTTAGGTCTTGCTGGTAGTGGGAAAGATACGTTTTACCAAATTGCAAGTCATAATAATATGAGTGTTGATATACTTGATAAGCTTGGGTTAATAAATAAAATAAATGAAAGTATATATGATACATTTATAAATAGAATAGTTATACCTATTAAGAATTTGCAAGGAGATGTTGTTGGTTTTACAGGAAGAATATTTAATGGTGAAGATAATACTGCGAAATATTTAAATACGAAGGAAACAGAAATATTTAAAAAAGGTAATATGTTATTTAACTATCATAATGCTAAAAACTATATTAGAGATGATGGTTGTGTTATTGTAGTTGAAGGTAATATGGATGCCATTAAGATGAGTGCAAAAGGATTTAAAAATGTTATTGCCTTGATGGGAGTTGCTTTATCTAGTTATCAGGTTGATGTTTTAAAAAGGCTAAGAGTACCTGTTGTACTTATGCTTGATAATGATAATGCAGGATTAGAAGCAACAGTTAAAAATGGTGAAATATTAGAAAGTGCTGGTGTTGATACTAAAGTAATTCGTTTGAGCGGAGCAAAAGATCCAGATGAATATATTGAAAAATTTGGTGTTGATGCTATGCAAAATAATGTATTACATGCCATTAAATATATTGATTTTAAGTTAGAGTATCTAAAGAAAAATAAAAATTTAGATAATATGGAAGATTTAATTACTTATGTTAAAGAAGTTATTTCTAGTTTAAATAATCAAGATGACTTGACAAAAGAAGTAATTATATCTAAAATAAGTAATGATTATAAAATTGATGCTGAAGTTTTAAAAAGTGGTATAAAAGAACAACCTAAGGAAAGTGTTGTAAAAAGTGAAATTAAGAATGAACCAGTTAAGACTTCGAAATATCATAAAGCAAGTAGTAAGTTACTTTATTACATGTTGATGGATGATAAATATATTAATATGTATAAAAATAATTTAGGCTACTTAAAAGAAAGGATGGAAAGAGTCTTAGCTAGTGAAATTATATATTTTAGTGAATTAAATGGTGGTATTAATGTATCAGAGTTTACTACATACTTAATGGATAAAGCTGATGAATATGAATATTTAGAGTTAATACTTAGTGAAAATAGTTTAGTAGAAGTTGATGATAATGAATTTGATTCATTAATTAAAGCCATATTAGAAATATATAAGAAAGATAAAATAAATGAATTAAAGATGAAGATAGCAAATGAGCTTGATCAAGAAAAAAAAGAAAAGTTAATTGAAAAATTAATTGATATTAAAAGGAAGTGTGAATAATGGAACAAATTAAAACATTAGAAGAAAGAGAAAATAGTTTAATAGAAAAAGGGAAAGTAAAAGGTTTTATTACATATGAAGAATTAGCTTTAGAATTAAAAGGACTTGATATTGATAATGATGCATTAGATAATTTATATAATAAATTAGTGAAAAATAATATTACAGTTGTAGCTGAAGCTGATGTTGATGCAGATACTGGAGAAGCAAAGATTCCTGAAAAAGAATTAGAAGAACCAGTATTATTAAGTGATGAAGATATTACAAAAGATATTAATATTAATGATCCAGTTAGAATGTATTTAAAAGAAATAGGTAGGATATCACTATTATCAAGTGATGAAGAAATGGAAATATCTAAAAGAGTTGCTTTAGATGATAAAGAAGCTAAAAGAATACTTGCAGAATCTAACCTACGTTTAGTTGTATCTATTGCTAAAAGATATGTAGGTCGTGGACTTTTATTCTTAGATTTAATTCAAGAAGGTAATATTGGTTTAATGAAAGCAGTAGAAAAGTTTGATTATGATAAAGGATATAAATTTTCTACATATGCAACATGGTGGATAAGACAAGCTATTACTAGAGCACTTGCAGATCAAGCAAGAACTATAAGAGTTCCTGTTCATATGGTTGAAACAATTAATAAGATGAGTAGAGTTCAAAGACAACTTACACTTGAGTTAAATCGTGAACCTAGTGAAGAAGAAATTGCTAAAAAAATGGGTGTAGGTGTTGATAAGGTAAGAGAAGTATTAAAGATTAGTCAAGAACCAGTTTCTTTGGAAACTCCGATTGGGGAAGAAGATGATTCTCATTTAGGTGATTTTTTGAAAGATGAATCTAGTTTGAGTCCAGAAGAATATACAGAAAATGAAATATTAAAAGAAGAAATAAAAGAGGTTTTAATGTCTCTTCAAGCAAGAGAACAAGAAGTTCTTGAACTTAGATTTGGTCTTATAGATGGAACTTGTCATACTCTTGAAGAAGTTGGTAAAAAGTTTAATGTAACTAGAGAACGTATTAGACAAATTGAAGCTAAAGCTTTAAGAAAATTAAGACATCCATCACGTGCTAAAAAGTTAAAGGATTTTTTAGAAGAATAATGAGAATAGAAAAAATAGCATCTTTAGTTGATAAGGATGCTTCTTTGATAGATATAGGTACAGATCATGCTTATTTACCTATTTATTTATATAAAAATGGTATTACAAAAAATGTTGATGGATCTGATGTATCTGAAGAAATATTAAAATTTGGTAGAAAAAATTTAATTAAGAATAATTTAGATGGTAAAATTAATTTAATAGTTAGTGATGGTTTTAAAAATATAAAAAAAGATTATGACATAGCAGTTATTAGTGGAATGGGTACAGAAACTATTAAACATATTTTAGATTATGATAAGTTACCAAAGACTTTGATTTTATCTAGTCATAAGAATGTATTTGATTTAAGAGTGTTTATGAATAATTTAGGTTATAAAATAGATAAAGAGATTGTTGTTTATGAAAATAAAATATATTATGATGTAATTAAGTATATTAAAGGTAATGAAGTATTAAGCAAGTATGATTTATTAGTTGGTAAAAGTAAAAATATAGATTATATAAATTATTTAAAAGATAAATATAATAGATTGTATAATTTAAGTAAAGATGAGAAGTTTAAAAAATATTTAGATATTATTGAAAAAAGATAGGATTATTATTTGAAGTAACATGATTGGTTACTTCTTTTTTTGGTGTTACATCAATTGTTTTAGTACTTCCCACTTTTTTAAATTCTTTTGCTATAGTCATTAATTTTTTGGCATTAGCAACTACTGGTTTCACTTCTTTATAAATGGGAATTGCTTGATTTGCAATACTTAATCCTTTGGAAATACCTGATAAAATTTTAGGTAAAGTAAGAGTTGTCCTTATAACATTTGGTCCGAACATAATAAAATCACCTATATAATTATATGAAAAATAATAATTATTGATTGTAAATTTAAGTAATTTTTGTTATACTTAATATAGAGTAAAGGAATTGGTTACTATGGATATATTAAAAAGTCCTTTTGTGATATTGGGTAATATTTTTAAATATGCATTTATGGGAATAAAGTATATGTGTTATGACTTGTGGGCTAATCTTTATGCTGGTGCAAGTTATTCTGTAGATAAAACATATAGAACTACGAAGCAAGCATTTTTATCTGAAGAAGATAAGTTATATGAAAGAACTAAGAAAAAAACTAAGAAAGAGAGAGTTTATAAATATAGTGAAAAGACTTTAGCTAAGTTAGAAGAAGAGAAAAAAGCATTGCTTGTTGATTTACAAACAGCTGGTGCAACTAGAAGTAAAGAACCTCATGTATATAAATATAAAGTTAGAGATGCAACTGGTAGAATTATAACTGGTACGATGAATGGGTTAAGTAAACTTGATATTAATGCTTATTTACTTAATGAAGGTTATGATGTTTATAAAATAGAAACTAGTGCATGGATTGATTTTGTTTATAGAGAATCTAGTTTTATGGGTAAGAAAATGTCTAAGAAAGATTTAATATTTTGGCTTACTCAGTTGTCTACTTATGTTAAAGCTGGTTTAACTTTGAATGAAGCAATAAAGATTTTAACAACTCAGATGAAAGGTAATAAAGCAAGAACTACAGCTTTCAAAGCAATTTCTTATGAACTTACTTTAGGTGAATCTTTCTCAAGTGCATTAGAAAAACAAGGAGATATGTTTCCACCACTTTTAATTAATATGATTAAAGCTGCGGAAGCTAGTGGTACTTTAGTTGAAACATTAGATGATATGTCAGCATATTATACTGAAATTAATGAAACTCATAAACAAATGGTTAGTGCAATGACTTATCCAACAATAGTAGCTTTCTTTTCATTTGCAGTTATAGTATTTATAATGGTTTATGTTGTACCTCAGTTTATTGATATTTATGAACAACAAGGTACACAAATTAAAGGTATTACTTTATTAGTTATTAATTTAAGTAGTTTTATTAAAAAGGATTGGTATATTTTATTTGGTATTATTGCTTTAGTTATTGCGGTAATTGTTGTTTGTTATAAAAAGATTAAAGCTTTTAGGGCATCAATGCAAATATTTTTAATGCATATTCCTTTGGTTAAAGATATAATTATTTATAATGAACTTACAATATTTAGTAAAACATTTGCGTCGCTTTTAAGAAATAACGTATTTATTACTGATAGTATGGATATTTTAAGTAAGATAACTAATAATGAAATATATAAAGCAATATTATATAAGACAATTAATAATATTGTTAAAGGTATAAAAATTAGTGAGGCTTTTAAAGATCATTGGGCTGTTCCAGATGTTGCATATTATATGATTGTTACTGGGGAATCAACTGGAGATCTTGCAGAAATGATGCAAAAAGTTAGTGATTATTATCAACTTTTACATAAGAATTTGATTAATAATTTAAAAGCTTTCATTGAACCAATTATGATTGCATTTTTAGCAGTAGTAGTTGGAGGTATAATTATTGCAGTAATTGTGCCAATGTTTGATATGTATTCTCAAATACAAAATTCTTAGAGTGGGTGATGTTATGGCGTTGTTTTGTTTTTTCTTAGGTACTGTGTTTGGTTCATTTTATTTAGTTTATGCATCTAGAGTACCTAAGGGTGAAGATTTTATAAATTCAAGAAGTAAGTGTGATCATTGTGGTTATATTCTTAAGTGGTATAATTTAATACCTCTTTTTTCTTTTATTATTCAAAGAGGGAAATGTAGTAAATGCGGTAAAAGAATAAGTAGTGAACATTTCTTTGTAGAATTATTTACAGGTTTATTATTTTTACTTAGTTATATTTATTTTGGAAGTGGATTTAATTTTTATGTTGCATTAGTGGTTGTATCACTCATGATGGTTATATTTATAAGTGATTTTAAATATATGGTTATACTTGATTCAAGTTTAGTTACTTCATGTATTTTGGTACTTATTCTTATGATTATTTATAAATTTAGTTTTAAGGCAATATGTGTTCAAATAATTTCTGGCTTAATATTATTTTTAGTAATGTTTCTTGTTGAAAGAGTTGGTACATTTACTTTGAAAAAAGATTCTTTGGGAGGCGGAGATATTAAGCTTACCTTTGTACTTGGTTTTATATTAGGAATTAAAGCTGGGATTGTTGCTTTGGTTTTATCATCATTTTTAGCTTTACCGTATGCTGTTGCAACTCTTTATTTAAAAGATAATCATGAATTTGCATATGGACCATTTATAGCTGGTGCTTTATTTATAGTATTCTTTCACTTAGATAAATTTAATATGTTAATAGATTACGTATTTGTATTATAAATTATCTTTCTGTTTAATGCAGAAAGTTTTTTAAAATAAGTGGTAATTAAAAAATGTTTATCCGTATACATACAGATAAACATTAATACCTTCAAAAAGTAGCATCAACACAACGTGCTTCCTTTTGTTATTTTTCTCCTTTAAGGGCAGAAGAATGAGGTGGGGTTGTATGGGTTTTATAAATAAGATTCATAAAAAATTGCCGCTCGTTAAAGTGGCGATAAAAAAATGTTTATCCGTATACATACAGATAAACATCAAAACCATTAAAAAGTAGCATCAACACAACGTGCTTCCTTTTCTGTATTAATATTAGCACATTTTTTACTAAAAAGCAATCTTTTTCTTAAAAGTTTACATTTTAAAAACATGCTTTATGGGTTATTTCAATATGATTTTCTTAAAATATCATTATCTTTATTGTACGTTTTGAAAGTTTATGCTATAATTTTATTATCGTATAAGGAGTGGTAAGTTATGGGTAAGTTAGATGAAGCTGCCTTGAATAGTATTAAAGTTTTAGGACTTGATATGATTGATAAAGCTAAAAGTGGACATCCGGGTATAGTTTTGGGTGCTGCTGCAATTATGTATGCTTTATATAAAGATCATTTAGATGTTATTCCAAGTAATGCAAATTGGATAAATAGAGATAGATTTGTTATGTCTAGTGGACATGGATCTGCTTTACTTTATTCAACATTGTATCATTTTGGATATGATATTGATATTGAAGAATTAAAACATTTTAGAGATTTAAATTCTTTGACACCTGGACATCCAGAGTATAGAGTTACACCTGGTGTTGATGTATCTACTGGTCCACTTGGTCAAGGAATTGGTATGGCTGTAGGTATGGCTTTAGCGGAAAGATATCTTCGTTCAATTGTAAATATTGAAGATAAAAAATCATCATTAATTGATTATTATACATATTGTTTATGTGGTGATGGAGACTTAATGGAAGGAATAAGTTATGAAGCATTAAGTTTTGCAAGTCGTCAAAATTTAAATAAATTAATATTGTTATATGATAAAAATGATGTATCATTAGATAGTAAGACTGATGTTACTTTTGATGAGGATATTGAAATACGTTTTGAAGCATTAAATTTTAATATAATTAATGTTAAATACGGTGATGATTATAAAGAAATATCTAAAGCTATTAAAAGTGCGAAGAAAAGTGATCGACCATCAATTATTATATGTCACACTATAATTGGAGAAGATTCTAAATTAGAAGGAACTAATAAAGTACATGGAAAACCTTTAGATAGTGATGATTTAGCAAATATTAAAAAGGAATATAAAATTACAAATGATCCTTTTGTGGTTGATAAAGATATACTTAATTATTTAAAAAATGATATAAATAAAAGAGTATCAAAGAAATATTTAGATTGGCAAGAAGAATATGCTAATATAAAGAGTGAAAATGAAAATTTACATGCTTTAATTAATTTGCTTGAAAGAAATGCTTTTGTAATTGATTTTGATGATACTAAGTTTAAAATAAGTGATGAATATAGAGAAGCTTTAAGAGATTCTAATCATAAGATTATGAATTTTATATCACCGAAGAGTCCATTTTTTTTGGGTGGTTCTGCAGATCTTTCATCATCATGTAAAACTAATTTAGATAAATCAACTATTCAAAGTGAAGATAATCCAGTTGGTAAAAATATTTATTTTGGAGTTAGAGAACATGCAATGGGAGCAATCCTTAATGGTATGGCTTTATCAAATTTAAAAGTGTTTGGTTCAACATTCTTAGCATTTTCTGATTATTTAAAACCCGCGATTAGAATGTCTGCTTTGATGAATTTACCTGTTACATATATTTTTACACATGATTCTGTATATGTCGGTGAAGATGGATCAACACATGAACCTGTTGAACAACTAACTATGCTTAGAACTATACCTAATTTTATTACATTTAGACCTGCGGATATTAATGAAATTATGGGTTCTTGGGAATATATACTTAAAAATAATTGCCCAACAGCACTTGTTATTAGTAAAGAAGAGCGAAGCAAACAAAAAAATACAAATGCTAAATTTGTGAAATATGGTGCTTATATGGTTAGAAAAGAAAAGTATCATTTAGATGGAATTATTATTGCAACTGGTCAAGAATTAGAAATGGCTATGGATATATCTCGTGAATTATTTACATTAGGAATTGATACGAGAGTGGTATCTATGCCTAGTATGGAACTGTTCTTAAAACAAAATCCTAAGTATGAAGAACAATTACTTCCAAAAGATGTTCCAACATTTGTAATTGAAGCGGGTTCAAGTTTGATATGGAATAGATTTGCCACTAGACCGGATTATATTTTCGGGGTAAATAAATTTGGAATGAGCGGTAAAACTGGTGATGTTGTTAAATATTTAAAGATAGATAAAACTACAATTTTAGAACATATTCAAAATATTTTAAAAAAAGATGATGTTATCGACATAATCTGACAAATTATTTAAAGTCCTTGTGGTATCATTATTGTGGGTGATGAAAGATGAGGACTTTTTATATTTTTAAAATTAATAGGGAAATGGGGATACTTCTTAAAGATAGTCCATATAATTTATTTAAATCTTTAGAAGATATTTACTTGCTTGATAAAAGTAATATTTCTTTAGGAAAGGATTTGTTAGATCAATTAATTGTACCAATTGATAGGGTTAAGTATAATAAAATTATTTATGATATGAATAAAGATAATGATTTTTATATGAAAAGTGGTGACATGCATAAAATTATTAATAAATATCGTAAAGAAGAAACTACTATTGTGGTAAAAAATAGTCATATATTGCTTAAAACTAACATAATAAGTAGAGATATTAAGAAATATTTACCAATTGAGGCAATGTTTGCATGTGATTTTTCTAATAAAGATTACTTTTGGCTTGAACAATTGATACATTTATAATAAAATATAAGTATGAAGGAGATAAAATTATGGGTAAATTAATATTATATTTAATTATAGGTATTATTATTGGTTTAATTATAGGTTTTTTCTTAGCAAGATTCTTTATGAAAAAAACTTTAGAAAAGAATCCTCCGATTAATGAAAAAATGATTGAAGCTATGATGTCATCAATGGGAAGAAAACCTAGTCAAAAACAAGTTAAACAAGTAATGGCACAAATGAATAGATTTAAATAATCTATTTTTTTTGACAAATTGTGTAGAAAAGTAAAGAAATTATAAAAAAATATTTACTTTTGTTGCATAATTTGGTAAGATTTAAATATAGAGTAAAGAGGAGTGTATATATTATGATGGATTTTATATATGAATTGTATAAAAGTGATAATTTTGTAATGATACTAAGTATAGTGTTAGTTGTGTTAGTTCTTTTATTTGTTCTTGTTTTTGTTTTTGGTAAAAAGGATCAAAAGTTAGAAGAAACAAAGAGATTACAAAAGTTAGAATTGGATACTTTTAAAGAAGAAAAGAAAAATGAAGAAAAGGTTGAAGCTCCAGTTGTTGAGAATGTGAGTGTTCCTTCTGTGGCACCGACCTTCCAAGTAACAGAACCAACACCGGTAGAAGAAGTAAAACCAATTAGTAATGAAGAAGCTAATATGGTTGTGTTTGAACCTAAGATGGAAGAGGTAAATACTACTCTAGATGAAGAAATAAAAGACATACCTGTTAAGCCAAAACCTTTATTTTCTGATCATGAGGAAGAAGAAAGCCCAATAAGTATTAATGAACTTCCTGTTTTAAATGAAGAAGATAAAAAAATGGAATCTGGACTTAGTACTCTTGAAAGTATTAAAAATGAATTTGATAAAATTGAAATACCTGAAGTTAAAGAAAACCCAGTTATTAAAGAAGAAAAAGAAGAAAAAATATTTAAACCTAGTCCACAAATATTTAGTTCAGTTTATGTAAATAATAATAAAGAAGAAAGTGTTACTAAAGTAGAAGATACTGTTATGGATTCTAAGAAAGACGATAAAGAAGTTATTCCTGAAGTTAGGGAAGATGAGGTAAGTAGTAAATTATTTACTATTGAAGATGATGATGATGATTTTGAACTTCCAACATTAAAAGATGATAATAAACCAATATTATCTGATAATTTAGGAGAAACATATGAATTAAAATAGAGTTAAATCTCTATTTTTTCTTTAAAAAAAGTTATTAATGGTGTATAATTTATTTGAGGGTGGATTATGAAAAATGATTTTAAAATTTATTTAGTTATTTTATGTATTAGTATAGTTGTTTTATTACTTGAAGCATTTATTATAAAATTAGCAGGAGTAATTGGTTTATCTATTTGTATTATATCTATTTATTTTATCGTTGGTTCAATTATTAGACTTATTAGATTATCAAATATTTTTAGTGATGAAGTTATGGAAAGGTTAGATATATTGTTTTTTATATGAAATTTAAGAAGATATATATTGAGATAACTAATGATTGTAATTTAAACTGTTATTTTTGTATTCATAATAAAAGAAGTGTTAAATATATGAGTATGGAAGAATTTAAGGTTGTTTTAGATAAAATAAAGGGGTATACTAAATATGTTTATTTACATGTAATGGGTGAGCCTTTGATGCATCCTTTAATAAATGAGTTTATTGATTATGCTAGTAAAGATTTTTTTGTTAATATTACAACTAATGGTTATATGTTAGAAAGAGTTGTTAATAATAAAAATATTAGACAGATTAATATATCTTTACATAGTGGGGTTAATATAGATAAAGTATTTGAATATGTAGATAAGTTAAGAAAAAATACTATAATTAATTATAGAATCTGGGTTAAGAATGATAAGATAATAGAAAGGTTAAAATTTAGGTATAATAATGATATTTATGATGGGGTTAAATTAGATAGAAATGTTTATGTTAGTATGAAGGAAGAATTTGTGTGGCCTGATTTAGATAATAATATAAATAATTTATATGGTATGTGTTATGGACTTAAGGATCATTTAGCAATACTTGTAGATGGTACAGTAGTTCCATGTTGTTTAGATAGTAAAGGTGATATAAATTTGGGAAATATATTTTTATCTAGTTTGGGTGATATAATGACAACCTTTAGATATCAGAATATGGAAAATGGTTTTAAAAATAATAAAAGAGTAGAAGATTTGTGTAAACATTGTGGTTTTAATAAAAGGAGGTAACAATGAATTTAGCATGTAAAGATAGTGATGCAATATATTTAGAGAGTGAAGAAGAAAGAGATTTTAGAACACCTTTTTTTAGGGATATAGATAGAATTTTATATAGTTTATCTTTTCAAAGGTATATGGATAAGACACAGGTTTTTTCTTTTAAAGATAATGATCACTTAACAAAGAGAATGATTCATGTTTTGTATGTAAGTAAGATTGCAAGAACTATTGGAAGGGAACTTGGGTTAAATGAAGATTTAATTGAAGCTGGTGCTTTAGGACATGATTTAGGACATACTCCGTTTGGTCATGTTGGAGAAGCAATATTAAATGAAATAAGTGTTAATGCTGGTTGTGGATATTTTAATCATAATGTTCATAGTGTTAGACTTTTAATGAATATTGAAAATCATGGAAGGGGTAAAAATATTACATTACAGACTTTAGATGCTATTCTTTGTCATAATGGTGAACTTGTAATGGGTAAGTATGAACCAAGATGGAATAAAACAAAAAAAGAGTTTTTAAGTGATTATGAAAAAACATATGAAGATAGAAGTGTTTCTTTAAAATTAATTCCGATGACTTTGGAAGGTTGTGTTGTAAGAATTAGTGATTTAATTGCATACTTAGGTAGAGATATAGATGATGCAATAAGAATGAATTTACTTAAATGGAGTGATGTACCTAAGTCTATTACTAGTGTACTTGGATTTAGTAATAGAGAAATAGTTAATACTATAATTAATGATGTTATAAATAATAGTAAGGGTAAAAGTTATATTAAATTAAGTGATGAAGTATATAAGGCTATAAGTGATTTAAAAGATTTTAATTATAAAAATATATATGCTAAAGCATATACAAAAGAAGAAAAAGAAATGCTTAAGAATATGTTAAATACATTATATAATACATATATTTATGATTTAGGGTGTAATAATCAAGATAGTAATATAATAAAGTCTTATTTAAATAATATGAGTTTAGAATATAAGAAAAATAGTAATGAGAGAATAGTAATTGATTATATAGCGGGTATGACTGATGATTATACATTAAAAGAATATAATAAAATAATAAAAAGTAAACATACTAATAAAGAGGTGTATAATGAAATATAAAGATTATAAATGTAATTCATATAATGTTTATACTATTAAAACAGATAAGTTTAAAACAAGTCATATTGAATTAATATTTAGAAACGTTATTAAAAAAGATGAACTTCCTGCATTAGTATTTTTATCAGATATATTAAGTGAATCATGTAAAAGTTATCCGAGTAAAAGAGAATTGATGGTTAGATATGAAGAATTATATAAAGTTTCTTGTTATGCTACTTCATTAAGAGTTGGAAGTACTGTTGATTTTCATGTATCTTTAGATTTAATTAATCCAAAATATATAAATGATTCAAATTATTTAAGTGAAGTTATTAAAACATTTTTTAAGATAGTGTTAGAACCAAATGTTGTAAATGATGAATTTGATTTAGTGTCATTTAATAATGTTAAAAGTAGATTGTTACGTGAAATTAAAGCTTTGAAAGAAAATGCAATGAAACAAAGTATTATTCAAGCATTTAAGCTTATGGATAAAGATTCTGTAACTAGTTATGATTTACTTGGAAGTTATAGTGATATTAATAATATTACTCCATCTAGTTTATATAAAACATATAAGAATTTATTAAAGAATTTTAAATCAGATATATTTGTTATCGGTGATATTGATATGGATTATTTGGTTGATTTAATTAAAGAAAATTATAAGAATAGATATATAAATGAAAAAGAAATTAGTTATTATGTTGATAATAAACTAGTTAAAAGAGTTAAAAATGGTGAATTAGAAAGTAAATATGTTCAAGCTAATTTAGTTATGTTATTTAATTTAGATAATCTAGATACTATGGAAAAAAATATTACTTTTCATGTATTTAATTATTTGTTTGGTAGTGGTGGTTTAACTTCTAAGTTATATCAAAGTATCAGAGAAAAATATAGTTTATGTTATAATATAAATAGTGTTTATTTAAAATATGATAGATTACTTATGATTCATACTTCTTTAGAAAATGCAAATGTTAAGAAAGCTATAGAATTAGTTAAGAAAGATTTAAAGAGTATGCAAAATGGAGAATTTAGTGAAGAACAAGTTAAAGATGCTATTAATAATATGATTGTATCTATTGATATGTCTAGTGATAATAATATATCACTTTTAAATAATTATGTATTTAAAGTATATGATAATTTACCTGATTTAGATGAAAGAAAAAAATTATTTAATAGTGTTACAAAAGAAGCTGTAGTAAAAGTTTCTAAGAAAGTTAAATTAAATACTATTTATGTTTTAAAAGGAAAAGGGGAGTAGTATGGAAGAAATTGAATTAATTGGTGTAGATGAAAAAATATATTATTATAAAACTAAGAGTGGTTTAAGAATATATATGTGGGTTAATGATAAAGTTAAAAGTATGGAGAGTTGTTTATGTGTTAAATATGGATCAATTCATACGAAGTTTAAGATTGGGAAAAAGATTTTTGAAGTTCCAAATGGAATAGCACATTTTTTAGAACATGTTAAGTTTAATGTAAGTGATGATGTTACTGCTCATGATATTTTTTATAAGCTTGGTGCTGATTCAAATGCTTTTACTACTTTTGAATATACAAATTATTATGCTTTTACAACAGAAAATAAATGTGATGTTATTGATGAATTACTTAATTTTGTGTATAATCCATTTTTTACTAAGAAGTTAATTGAAAAAGAAAAAGGTATTATTGTGGAAGAAGCTCGGATGGGGATAGATGATGCTAATACTTTAATGTATTTTAATACTTTAAAAAATGCTTTAGTTAAATCTAAATATCGTAATACTATAACAGGTACTCCTGGTGATGTAGAAAAAATTAGTTTAGATGATGTTAAATTAGTTTATGATACATTTTATCATCCAGAAAATATGTTTATGGTAGTAACGGGTAGTTTTAATCCTTATGAAGTAGCTAGTGTAGTGGAAGAAAATATGAGTAAAAAAGAATTTATAGAATATAAAAATCCACTTGTTATAGTAGAAAATGAACCTAAGAAAGTAACAAAAAAATATAGTGAAGAAGATATAAATATTGGAAATACTTGTGTTAAGATTTTTGTTAAGATGGATTTAAAACGTTTTAAAGATTATAATTTGTTAGAACTTCAATATATTAGTGATATTATTTTTGGAGTTAACATGGGTAAAACATCAGAATTTAAAGAAAAATTAATTGATGATGGTATTGTTACTACGATGGGTTTTAATATTAATTATTATGATGATGTATTTTCTATTATTATAACTGCCAATACTAATTTTAAAGAAGAATTTATTAAAAGAATGATAGATAAGTTAAATAATTTATATGTTGATGAAAAAGATTTTTTAAGAAAAAAGAATGCTGTGTTAGCAACATATATTCTTGAATATGAAGATATAGATAATATTTCATTAAAGATTCAAGATAATTTAATTAATTTTAATAAACTTATTACAAATGAAAAAGAAATAATTGAGAAATTTTCTATGAATGATATAAATAATATATTAGAATTATATGATTTTTCTAATGTATCTGTTAATGTATTTAAACCAAAGAAAAACCAAGATTAATAAAAATCTTGGTTTTAATATTATCTGTTATAGAATTCAACGATTAATTGTTCATTGATTTCTGGGTTAAGTTCACTTCTTTCTGGAAGTCTAACAAATTTACCAGATAATTTCTTTGTATCCATTTCTACGAATGCTGGAACTGTTCTTTTTTGTTCGATTGCATCAAGGATAGCTGGGTGATTCATTGAAGTTTCTTTAACAGAAATTACATCACCAACTTTAGTAGTGTAAGAAGGAATGTCTACCTTTTTACCATTAACTAAGATATGTCCATGATTAACAATTTGACGAGCACTTCTTCTAGTTCTAGCCATACCTAGACGATAAACCATGTTATCAAGTCTAGATTCAAGAAGGATAAGTAAGTTTTCCCCAGCGATACCATTCATCTTTGAAGCTTTATCAAATACTTTACGGAATTGTTTTTCATTTAATCCATAAAGAATTCTAACTTTTTGTTTTTCTTGCATTTGGATACCATATTCACTTAACTTACGACGACGATCTTGTCCATGTTGTCCAGGTGCATAAGGTCTTTTAGCTAACTCTTTACCATTTTCAAGAGTTGAAAAACCAAGTCTTCTTGATTTCTTATAAGCTGGTCCCGTATATCTTGCCATAAAATCTCCTTTCATTTTATTTGCAAAATATTTATTTTGTTACATCTAACAAGTAGGGAGTTTAAATTAATTTTTCTAAGGCAGTCTTAGATACTTTATTCCATAAAGGTTTAAACACATTATTTGTAGATATAACTCTGCCTAAATAACTTGCAAAGGTATTATATAATAAAATAGTATGTTTTGTCAATTAAAAAAGCACTTATTTTTACAATAAGCACTTTTTTCAATCTTTACATACACTTTGGTATATAAAGAAGTCATCATTTTCTTCATCATTGGACAATAAACATATTGTGTATAGTTTTTTCGACTTATAACATAATATTTAAAACGTTATTGCTTTGATAAAGTAGGGACAATATAAATATAACATATTTTTTTAAATTTGTCACTATATTTCTCTCATTTTATTTTTATTTTTAAAAGGATCTTTTTTATCTATCTTATCTACGAATAAAATTCCATTTAAATGATCTATTTCATGTTGGAAAGCAACTGCTAAATCTTCACGTGCTCTCATTTTCTTTTTGTTTCCTTCATAATCATAATATTCAATGGTTATTCTTGCATGTCTTGGGACAATTCCTTCGACTTCACGATTAACACTTAAACATCCTTCACCTTCACCAACATAAATTAATTCTTCGCTTTCACTTAAAATTTTTGGATTTATTATAATGTATTCTTCAAATGTTCCTTTTTCTTCGAGTTCATTTGCTATAACAAATATTCTTTTTTTATGTCCCATTTGAACAAAAGCCATTCCCATTCCTGCTCGCAAATTGTATTTTTCAGCTATTTTTTCATCTTGGCTCATTTCTAGATATTTTATAGTGTCTTCAGCAAGCTTTCTATCTTCCATACTTACAGGAAAAGTAACTTCTTTACTTACTTCGTGTAATATTTTATGTTTTTCATCTAATATTTTTATTTTTGGTAATTCCATATTTCTTCACCCGACCTAGATTATACCAAATTTTTATTAAAAATGCAAAATTTCTTCGTTTTTCACTAAAAATTTGCAAAAAATTAAAGAAATTTAAGTACTTCGACAAAAATCAACAAGAATTTTGCAAAAAGTATGCTAGGATAGGCATCGTTTCTATGCAGGAGCGGAGGTGATTGGTCTAATCGTAGAAACAAAAGAATTTATATGGCTCACAAATGATTTAGTATTTAAACATGTTTTTAGTCATGAAGAATTAACAAAAGATTTTTTAAATGCATATTTAAAATTTGTTGGTTCTGATTTAGAAGTTTTAAAAGTGGAAGTAACACCTCAGATGTATATTCAAAATGATAATATAAAATTACATGATTATTATTTAGATATATGTGTAGTGTTATCTAATAAGGAAATTGTAAATTTAGAAATGTATACTAACTTTGGTTTAACTGAATGTAAAAAGAGTTTGACTTATGCATCTATGCTTTACTCTCATCAACTTAAGAAAAATGAATCATATGGTAATGCAAAAAAAGTAACTAGTTTGAACATTATGTCTGGTAATTATGATGGAGTAAATCATGAGTTTTTAAATAAGTATGAACTGTGTAATAATAAAAATCATAAAGCACTGTTAGAGGGATGGTTTAGAACTTCTTTTATTGCGTCTTGACATTTTCGATAAAAAAGAGTATTCTTTAGATAAATCAAGGTGTGTTAAGTGGCTGAAATTTATGAATTGTAAAAGTTATGAAGAAGCAGAAAAACTTGCGAAAGGAGATAAAATTCTTATGAGTACAATTGAAATAGTAAAAAGTTTTGTGAGTGACCCAGAAGTTATTAGTTTATTTGATAGGGATAAGTTGAAAGAGGAATCAGCTGAGCTAAGAGGTAAAACAATTGGAATTGCTCAAGAAAAAGCATCAGTTGCTAGAAAAATGTTGAAAGCAAAAATGAATTTAAAAAGTATTAGTGAAATGACTGGTCTTTCAATTTCTGAAATCAAAAAACTAGCTTAACTTTTAATGGTGGAGGTTTATAATCTCTGTCTTTTTGTGTTTAATAGGGAGGTATATTTAATGGCTACAGAAGAAGTAGTAAGAGATTTTTTAAGTAATCCTGAACTTAAGGTAATATTTAATAGAGATAAGTTGATGGAAGAATCAGCAATATTAAAGAGAAAAGTTCCTTTGGATATCATTAGCAAGGTAACTGATCTTTCGGTTTTGGAAATAGAAAAAATAAAATGATATGTTTTTAACATATCACCTTATTATATTAGATATAGTTTATTTAATTGTTATTATTATTCCAGCTCCAGCCAGCACCTAAAATGATTACTAAAAGAATAAATAGTACAATCCATATAGCAGCACCTATACCGTAACCACTTGTATATCCAGCATATTGTGGGTAACATTGATTTTGTCCATATCCAGCACCATAATAGCCGTTATTTCCATAATAATACATAAATTTACCTCCTTTACTATCTATTATAATTTATTAGAAAAGACATCTTTTTGACATTAAAATAACCCAAGTTTTGAAAAAATATTTTATTTTATAATAAATAATGGTACAATTTTGTTAGGAGTATAGGTATGAAAAAAATATTATCTAAAATTGATATACAACTTTTTATAATGGTTATCCTTTATATATTGCTTGGTTTAGTTATGATTTATAGCGCATCAAGTGTAACTGCTGTTGTTCGGTATGGGTATCAACCTTATCACTTTTTTATAAGACAGGCAATATTTGTTTTGGCAGCATTTTTTGTAGGTTTTTTTATAATCCTGAGGTTTCCGACTAGAAATTATGCTTTGTTTACGTGGCCTCTTATATTTTTACTTATTGGGTCTTTAGCACTTTTATTTGTTAAAGGAAAAATTGCTGGCGGTGCTATAAGTTGGTTTGATTTAAAATACTTTAAAATTCAACCTAGTGAATTTGCAAAATCTATATTAATTATATTTATGGCAATATATTATAATAAACTACATTATAAAAAGGTTAAAAATATGGTTGCTTATTTTATACCTCTTTTATTTGCAGGTGTTATAATTGGTTTAATTTTTATGCAACCTGATTTAGGTAGTGCTGCAATTATTGCTGGTATTGTATTTTTAACATTTATAAGTATACCTGTTGTTAAAGGTAATATTATGAAATATATTAAGGTTATAGCTATTGGAGTTATAATTGTTGCAGTTTTTTTCTTGTATTCTGGTAATAGTTTTTTAAGTAGTGTTCAAAAGGGAAGATTAAATTTTAAAAATCCTTGTTCTAGATATACTGAAGAGACTGGTTATCAAGTTTGTAATGGATTTATTGCTATTAATAATGGTGGTTTATTTGGGGTAGGGCTTGGTAATTCAACTCAAAAGTATTTGTATTTGCCTGAGGCACATACTGATTTTATATTTCCAATTATTGTTGAGGAATTAGGTTTAGTAGTAGGTATATTAATTGTACTAGGATATGTTTATATGTTATCTAGAATATTAAAAATAGCAAGAAAATCTGAAAATTTAAGATGTTCAATATTGGCGTATGGAACTTTTTGGTATTTTACATTACATATATTAGTTAACTTACTTGGAGTTTTAGCGCTTATTCCATTAACTGGGGTACCACTTCCATTTTTAAGTTATGGTGGATCATTTACTTTAAATGCAATTATTATGTTTTTTGTAGTTGAAAGGGTAAATGTTGAAAACAATATTAATAAGACTAAGAGAGAAATAAAATCTCTATAGTCTTTTATTTTTGCTTTATTTGCTCCAGATAATTACAATTTTTGTGCATTAAGTGGAGAAAATATGGTAGTTGTATTAAAAAAATAATTTTTATTTTTGATTTAAAAATAATGCAAATTATTACTGAAATAGTGCTTTTTTGTCAAAATTTAGTCAATAATTTAAAAAAAATTAAAAAAATTAATAGAAATTGTTAATTTCTTATTGATTTTATGGGGGTTTTTTGATAATCTTAATATGTAAGGCTAGTGGCTTTACAAAATATTTTAGATAATGGGAGGTAAAGAAATATGTCTAAAACAGAATTAGTAGAATTAATTGCAAAAGAAGCTGGACTTTCTAAAGCTGATGCTGCTCGTGCTCTTGATGCTACAATCGCAGGAATTACTGCTGGATTAAAGAAAGATGGAAAGGTATCTTTAGTAGGATTTGGTACATTCAGTGCTAAAACTAGAGCTGCTAGAGAAGGAATTAATCCTTTAACTAAAGAACCAATCAAAATTGCTGCTAAGACAGTTGCTTCATTTAAAGCTGGAAGCAAATTAAAAGACGCTTTAAATTAATTTAAAACGAAAAGTTGACTTTGTTCAACTTTTTTTGGTTTGAGGAGATGAAAGATATGAAAAAAAGATTAATTATTTTATTAGGAGTAGGCATAAGTTTTTCGATACTTCCCTTTTTAATAAATGTATATGGTTTATGGAGACTTATTATATTACTTATTGGTATTTTATTAATTACCATATGTACTGCGATTAAATTTAAAAACAATATTATAGTAATTATTCTTGTTAATTTAATACTTTTATCTAGTACTTATGGAATAGATTGTTTGTTATGTTATAAATTAAATAGATTACCTATATATGCATTTAGTTTAGAAAGTAGTAATAGTTTTAGAACATTAAATAGTTTCTTTTATAGAGTGTATGATTGTAATTCTAATTTAGTAGTGGATTATGGATATAGAAAAAGTTATATGTGTGATGAAAATTTACTTGATACAATTGATGTAAATAGTTTGTTACAAGATCCTCATGTAAGTTATAAAAAATATAAAAATAAATTTATTAAAGTAAGTGGTAAGATAAGTAAGATAGTAGGTAGTGAAGTATTAGAACTTGGTAAATATACTAAAACAGATGATGTATTAAATGGTTATGTTTTATTTAGTGATAGTGAATCTATAGTTGTAAATACAACTGAAGTACTTAGTAAATATAGAATATATGATGAAATAACTGTTATTGGTAGAGTGGATAGTACTGATGGTAAGAAAATAATATTAAAAGATACATTATTAATACCAAGTAATATATATGATAATTTTACATATGAAGTTATAAATAATGATAGTAAGTTAACTAATTTAGTTAAAGATAAAAAATATTATTATTATGGTATTAATAGTATAAATATTAAGTATGATAGCAATAATATTTATGAACTTAGTTATTCTTTAACTGATAATAGATTTAGTGTATTAGATATAATTGGTAATAGTGCTTATGAAGTATTAAAAAAAGATGATGAAGAAGTAGGTAAGTTATATAAGTTAGATAAATTTAATGTAGTATTATGTAATAATGATAATGTTATATTTTCAAGTGTAAAAAAGAATATTAATTATGAAGTATGTAGTTATGTAGTGGATGAATAATTATATTTACAATTATAAATTATATTGGTATGATAATTTCTAGAATGGCGAAATAAACTATGGATAAGAATAAAAGAATATTAACTTATGTAATAGCATTAATTATTTTAGCTATAGGGGTTACATTTGCTTATTTTGTTGCACAAACTGGTGATGGAGCAAAGAGTAGTATAAATATTAAAGCTGATTCAGTAGATGATTTAAAATTTGGTGTAGATAAAGATTTAAGTTTAAATGCTAATCAATTTAATTTTGCACAAGGTCAAGGAAATTTATCAGATAGTGTTACTGCGAAAGCAAGTTTAAAAGCTAATAGTACTAAGTCTTTAGCAACATATAATTATTATGTATATTTTCAAATGGAGGCAGTAATGCTTATGTTGTTAGTCCTATCTTCAATTTAATGTCTTCGGTTCAATACGATTCTGGATCTGGCAGTGCAAGTGATCCGATTCGCTTGAAAATTTAAAATATTATAAAAAGTTGGTAAAAACATATACAAAATTGCATGAAGTGATTGACGGAGTGCAATTTTTTTGATACAATTATTTTATATCGAGAAAAGGGGACAGTGCCTTTGGAACATTATTTTACAAACAATAATAATTTAAAAAGTGAGATAAGAGAGTTGTCTTATATATATAATGGTAAACCATTTACTTTTTTGAGTGATAATGGTGTTTTTGCTAAGAATAAAATAGATTATGCGTCTAAGTTGCTGGTGGAAAGTTTTTTGAAACTGGTTGACACCAGAGTGGAAGATTGCAATTTGCTTGATGTAGGTTGTGGTTATGGATATATGGGTATTGTTATTGGTGGAATACTTAAATGTAATGTTGACTTAGTTGATGTTAATAAAAGAGCAGTTCATTTAAGTGAGAGAAATATAAAACTTAACAATGTTAAGGGATGTGCATTTGAAAGTAATGCGTATGAATGTGTAAAAAATAAATATAAATATATAATTACTAATCCTCCGATTAGGGCTGGCAAAGATGTTGTATTAGACATCTTAGTAAATGCTAAGGGACATCTTGAAGATGATGGTGAGCTTTGGTTTGTTATCAATAAAGATCAAGGTGCTAAATCTATTAAAAAGATAATGGATGAGTATTATAAAGTTGAAGTTGTAGCAAAAAGTAAAGGTTTTTTTGTCTTTTGTGCAAAAATTGATTGACAAATCTTTAATTTGGCTTTACAATTTTAAATTGGTGACGTATTTATTTTTTAAATAAAAAAGCGAAAAAATAGTCTTAAAAAATTGTGTATGGGGTGATATCATGGCTTATAAAGTAAAAAAATTTGGTGACTATCGTGAAAGAAGATGTTTTTCAAAGACGAGAAACGTTTTAGAATTGAATGATTTATTGGAAGTTCAAAAGAAATCATACCAAGAATTCTTAGATACTGGTATTAAAGAAATTTTTGATGACTTATTTCCAGTTGAAAGCTTTACTGGTAATATATCATTAGAATTTGGTGATTATTATTTTGATGAACCAAGATATTCAGTTAAGGAAGCTAAGGAAAGAATGGTTAACTATGCTGCTCCATTAAAGGTTGAAGCACGTCTTTACATTCATGAAACTGGTGAAGTAAAAGAACAAACTATATTCCTTGGAGACATGCCACTTATGACTGAAGCTGGAACATTCATTATTAATGGGGCAGAACGTGTAATTGTTTCCCAATTAGTAAGAAGTCCTAGTGTATATTTTAAAAAAGAAATAGATAAAAATGGACGTCATATTTTAAGTGGTGAATTAATACCTAATAAAGGTACATGGCTTGAATATGAAACAGATGCTAGAGATGTTTTATATGTAAGAATTGATAGAACTAGAAAAGTTACAGTTACTACATTCTTAAGAGCTTTAGGTTTATCTAGTGATGATGATATTATTAGTCTTTTTGGTGATAATGATTTTATTAAAAATACATTAGAAAAAGATAGCACTAATAATACAGATGAAGCATTAATTGAAATTTATGAAAAACTAAGACCTGGTGAACCAGCAACATTAGATTCATCAAAGAACCAATTAATTACAAGATTCTTTGATAGATTTCGTTATGATTTAGCTAAAGTTGGACGTTATAAATTTAATAAGAAATTAAATATCTTAGATAGATTAGAAGGTTTAACACTTGCTGAACCATTAATTGATGGAGAAACTGTTTTAGCTAATGCTGGGGATAAACTTACTAGTGAAGTTTTAGAAAATTTAAGACCTTATTTTGAAAAAGGATTAAATGTTAAAGAACTTTTAATTAATGAAGAATTAGATGACTATAAGACTGCTCAAATAGTTAAAGTAGTTGATCCAGAAGATAGTAAAAAAACAATTAATATTATTGGTATTGATCCAAGTATTGATGTTAGACGTTTAACTATTCCTGATGTTTATGCATCTTTAAGTTACTATATTGGACTTCATGAAAATATTGGTAGTGATGATGAAATTGATAACTTAGGAAATCGTCGTGTTCGTCAAGTTGGGGAACTTATTCAAAATCAATTTAGAATTGGTATGGCTAGAATGGAAAGAGTTATTCGTGAGAGAATGACTACTCAAGAACTTGATGCTGTTACACCTAAAACATTAATTAATATTAGACCAGTAACTGCAGCGTTAAAAGAATTCTTTGGTTCAAGTCAATTATCTAAATTCATGGATCAAATTAACCCAATAGCAGAACTTACTGATAAAAGACGTTTATCAAGTCTTGGACCTGGAGGATTATCTCGTGAACGTGCTGGAATGGATGTTCGTGACGTTAATGCATCACACTATGGTCGTATTTGTCCAATTGAATCACCAGAAGGACAAAACATTGGTCTTATTACATCACTTGCTGGTTATGCAAAGATTAATGATTATGGTTTCATTATGACTCCATATCATAAAGTTGTTGATGGTGTTGTAACTGATGAAGTTGTTTATTTAACTGCTGATGAAGAAAAAGGACATGCTATTAGTCAAGCTGCTGTTAAGTTAGATGATGATAATAGAATTGTTGAAAAAGAAGTTGTTGCAAGATTTAATGGTGATACAATTTATGTAAAAAGAGAAAAAATCGATTATGTCGATGTTGCTCCAAGTCAAGTCGTTGCTATTACAACTAGTTGTATTCCATTTTTGGAATTCGATGATGCTCATAGAACTTTGATGGGTGCAAACATGCAACGTCAAGCAGTACCTCTACTTACTTGTGAAGCTCCAATTGTTGGAACAGGTGTTGAATGTATTGCTGCAAGAGATTCAGGATCAACTATTGTTGCTAAAGCTGATGGTGTAGTTGAATATGCTGATGGCTTAAAGATTATAGTTAAAACTGCTGGTGGTAAAGATACATATCATTTAGCTAATTATGAAAGAAGTAATGCATCAAGTTGTATTAACCATCATCCAATTGTTAAAGCTGGAGATGCTATAAAACGTGGACAAGTTATTGCTGATGGTCCATCAACTGACATGGGTGAACTAGCTTTAGGTAAAAACTTAACTGTTGCATTCATGACATTTGAAGGTTATAACTACGAAGATGCAGTAATCTTAAATGAAAGATTAGTTAAAGATGATGTTTATACATCACTTCATATATCACATTACGATATAGATTGTCGTGATACAAAACTTGGACCTGAAGAAATCACAAGAGATATTCCAAATGTTGGGGAAGATGCTCGTAAGAACTTAGATGCTGATGGTATCGTTAGAATTGGTACTGAAGTAAGAGATGGTGATATTCTAGTAGGTAAAGTTACACCAAAGGGTATGCAAGAACTTACTAGTGAAGAAAAATTATTACATGCAATATTTGGTGAAAAAACTCGTGAAGTAAGAGATACATCACTACGTGTAGAACATGGTGCTGGTGGTATCGTTCATGATGTTAAAGTTTATACAAAAGAAAATAGCGATGAACTTCCTGCAGGTGTATCTAAGATAATAAGAGTATATATTATTCAAAAACGTAAGATACAAGTAGGGGATAAGATGTCTGGTCGTCATGGTAATAAAGGGGTTATTTCATTAGTACTTCCTGAAGAGGATATGCCTTATTTACCAGATGGTAGACCTGTTGATGTTATGCTTAACCCATTAGGTGTTCCATCACGTATGAATATCGGACAAATCCTAGAATTACATTTAGGAATGGCTGGTAAAAAATTAGGTGTTCATTATGCTACTCCAGTATTTGATAGTGCAACTTGGGAAGATATTTCTGAAGAAATGAAGGAAGCAGGAATGGAACCTGATGGAAAAGTAGTACTTCATGATGGACGTACTGGTGAACCGTTTGATCACAGAATTAACGTTGGGGTTATGTACATGGTTAAACTACATCACATGGTTGATGATAAATTACATGCTAGAGCAACAGGACCTTATTCACTTGTTACTCAACAACCTCTAGGTGGTAAAGCTCAATTTGGTGGACAACGTTTCGGAGAAATGGAAGTTTGGGCATTATATGCTTATGGTGCATCACATGTACTACAAGAAATACTTACTGTAAAAGCTGATGATATCGTAGGTCGTGTAAAGGTTTATGAATCTTTAGTTAAAGGTAAAGTTATTGATCAAGCTGGTGTTCCAGAATCATTCAGAGTATTAGTTAAAGAATTCCAAGCATTAGGTTTAGATGTTCAAGTAATTGATAATGATGATAATGTTATAGAATTCAAAGATATCGAAGAAGATGAAGATGATAATGATGCATTTAGAATTGATGAAATTGATGTAACTACCAAAGAATTAAATAAAGATAATATAGTTAATGACGAACTAGATAGTTATGATGATTATGATGATGAATTAGAAGATGAAGAAGATTCATTAGATGATTTAGAATTTCCAGAAGATATCGAAGAAGAAGATATCTTAGATGAAGGGGAAGGTGAAGAATAATGATAGATGTTAGTAAATTTAAAGGTATTAAGGTAAGTATTGCATCACCAGAAAAGATTCGTTCTTGGTCTTATGGTGAAGTTAAAAAACCTGAAACAATCAATTATCGTACCCTAAAACCTGAAAGAGATGGATTATTCTGTGAAAAAATATTTGGACCAACTAAGGACTTTGAATGTGCTTGTGGTAAATATAAAAGATTAAGATATAAAAATATCGTATGTGACCGTTGTGGTGTTGAAGTAACTCGTTCAAAGGTAAGAAGAGAAAGAATGGGGCACATTGAACTTGCTGCTCCTTGTTCTCACA
>CAKOKR010000014.1 GCA_934095965.1 uncultured Bacilli bacterium | reverse complement strand
TTCAGTTCCTTTCAGTTCCTTTCAGTTCCTTTCAGTTCCTTTCAGTTCCTTTCAGTTCCTTTCAGTTCCTTTCAGTTCCTTTCAGTTTTTATTAATTGTATTGAATTTAATTATATTACCATGTTATAATAATGTTGTGTAAATGAAAGGATTAAATATGAATAAGTTAAAGAAATTATGTAATCATGTTAAAGAATATGGTTTAGTTAAAACTATTAAATGGGTTTATAAATATATTGCATTAAAAATAAATCATTTAAGTGTTAAGAATATTGATTTTGTTGATGTAGAAAATGATAATGATAGTAAAGAATTTGGTTATCTAAAGGAATTACCAAATATATTTATTGTTGCAAGTATTCCATATTATGATATTGGAGCTGGTCAAAGATGTTCTCAACTGTCAAAAACTTTCAATAAAATGGGGTATAATGTTAATTATTTATATGCTTATAAGTCTAGTGAAAATACTAAGTTTAGTATTGAGATGCCTATGTCTAGTCATATATTTATTGATGATAAAATAATTGATAATATTAAAGATAAAGTACATGAAAATGATTTGTTTATATTTGAGTCACCATGTAATAAGTTTAGTAAAGTATTAGATTATGCTATTAACTCTAAATGTAATATTGTTTATGAAAGTATTGATAATTGGGAAACTAGTTTAGGTAATGGAATATATGATGAAGATATGTTATATAGACTTCTTGCAAATGCAAGAGTGGTGGTTGGTACTGCAAAATACTTGGTTGAACAATTAAATGGTTATTTAAAAAAATATAAGATTAAAAATAAGAAAGTGTTGTATTTACCTAATGCAGTAGATGAAGAATTGTTTTGTGGATTAAGAGAAATGGTTAAACCAAAGGACTTAGTGGTTGGCAAAAAAACATTATTATATTACGGTTCATTATGGGGTAGTTGGTTTGATTGGGATTTACTTAATAACTTAGCTAAAAATAATCCTGAATATTCAATTAATTTAATAGGAGATTATTCTAATGTACTAGATAAAGATAAATGTCCAGATAATATTCATTTTCTAGGATTAAAAAAGCAATATGAATTGCCTGCTTATTTAAAGTATGTTGATTTTTCATTTATTCCTTTTAAGACTGGAGAAATATCTGATTATGTTTCACCATTAAAAGTATTTGAATATATATCTATGTATACTTGTGTTATATCAACATATTTACCTGATATAGGTAATTATCCGAATTGTTATTTTGGTAATACTTATAAAGAATGGGAAAGTATTATAAATAAAGATATTAAAGTAGATAGAGAAGCCGCGGATAATTTTGTTAATGATAATACTTGGTTTAATAGAGTAGATACTTTAATAGATAATATATATAATAATAAATCAATATTAAAGGATAATTTATCAATTGTTATATTAAATTATAATAATAAAGATATTATATTTAAATCAATTAATTCATTACTTAAATATAATGAATTATATAATTATGAAATAATTGTTGTTGATAATGGAAGTAGTGATGGTTCATATGAATTATTAAAGAGTAAATATGGTAATAAAATTAAGTTATATAAAAATACTAAGAATGGTTGCTCAAGTGGAAGAAATTTAGGTGTAAGTAAATCTAATAGAGAATATATATTATTTTTAGATAGTGATCAATGGGCAACTAATAAGTATTTTTTACATCCTTATGAGAGATTATTAAAACATGACGATATTGGGTTAATTGGTTGGGCAGCAGGTTTTTTCAATGATTCTGGTATTTCATATTATGTTGTTGATAATTTTCCTTATAGATATATGCCTCAGAATATGTTAGCTAGAAGTGATATAAGTTATTTAGGTAGTGGAGGTATGCTTATTAAAAGAGATTTATTTGAAAAAGCAAATGGATTTGATGATGCATATGATCCGACTTGTTATGAAGATACTGATTTTTCTTTGAAAGTATTAAATGAAGGTAAAAAAATAGTGTACTGTCCATATCTTGGAATTATTCATTTGCCTCATCAAACAACAAAGGATGGAACAGATGCTCACACTAAGATATTACTTGAAAAAAGAGAATATTTTAAAAATAAATGGATGGATAAAAATCCTGATTTATTAAAAAGATATATTAAGTAGGTGACTTATGAAAGATAAAATATCTAAGTTAATTTCTGTTTATAAAAAAGATGGATTTAAAGTATTTTTTAAGAAGTGTTGTAATTATATTAATTCTAATTATTTTGATAAGTTTAGTTTAAAAGTATTATTTAATAAAGGTAAATATAAGAAAGAGATACGTGATATATTAAATAATAATAAATATGATAGAATTATTATATGGAGAAGTACTTTTGGGTATAATGTACCTCTTTTTCAAAGACCTCAGCATATTGCTAATAATTTAGCAAAAAATAGATGTTTAGTATTTTATGAAGTTACAACGATGACTGATAAAGTTAAGTTAATGGAAAAATTAAATGATAATTTATATTTATTTAATTTTAATAATAAGTTATTTAGTAAAATATTAAATGAAGAGATAATAAATATTAATAAACCACGATATGTAGAAATATATTCAACTGATTGGAAGATGTCTATAAATGAATTAATTAATTATTTAGATAATGGATATAAGTTAATATATGAGTATATTGATCATTTGTCAGCAGAATTATCTGGTACAAAAGAATTGCCTAAGAATATTGTTGATAAATATAATTATGTAATGGAACATGATAATACTTATGTAGTTGCAACTGCGGATGCATTAATGGATGAAGTAATAAAAAGAAGAGGTAAAAAGAATTTAGTTTATTCAAGTAATGGAGTAGATTATAACTTCTTTAAGAGTTTTGATGAAGAGTTTAGTTTTGATGAAGACTTTAATAAAGTATTGAGTTTAGGTAAACCAATTGTCATGTATTATGGTGCTTTAGCAAATTGGGTAGATTATGATTTAATTAAGTCTTTAGCTAAAACTAATAAATATAGTATTGTCTTATTTGGTGTTAAATATGATTCATCTTTTGATGATAATTTAAAAAGTGTTAGTAATGTCTTCTTTCTAGGAAAGAGAGATTATAAGGTGTTAAAAAATTATGCTAAGAAGGCAGATGTACTTATGATACCATTTAAAATAAATGATATTACTAAGAGTACTAGTCCAGTTAAAATATTTGAATATATGGCACTTCATAAACCAATTGTTACAACTAATATGCCTGAGTGTAGAAAATATAAAAGTGTTATGATTGGACATGATAGTAATGAATTTATTGGACTTATTGCTAAAGCAATGGACATGAGGGTAGATTCTAATTACATTAAATTGTTAGATAAAGAAGCTAAAGAAAATGATTGGAGTAGGAAAGCTAAAGCAATAGTTGATATGATAAAGAAAGATGAGTAAATATGAAAGAATATATAAAGAAGTTATATAAGGATAGTAAAGAGACATATTTCAAAGAAATGGACTTATGGTTAAGTGGTGGCAATAAAAAAATTATTGTTACTGTTAATCCTGAAACTTTGATGTTGAGTGAAAAAAATGATAATTTGAAGAAATTAATGGCTAATGATTGTGTGTCATTAGTTCCAGATGGTATTGCAGTAGTTAAAGCAAGTAAATGGGTTAAATCACCAGTATTAGAAAGAATTACTGGTATTGAAATAAGTGAAGAATTATTAAAGTTAGCAAATAAAAATAAATATTCATTATATTTATTGGGTGCTAAAGAAGAAGTTGTTAGTGAGTTAGTTAATAAAATAAAAGCAGATTATCCTTATATTAAATTACTTGGATATAAGAATGGGTATGTTAAAAATTTAGATAAAGAAATGGAAAAAATATCTAAGTTAAAACCTGATATATTATTAGTGGCATTAGGTATACCTATGCAAGAAGAATTAATATATAGACATATGAATGAATTTAATAAAGGTATTATTGTAGGCGTAGGTGGATCATTTGATGTTTTAAGTGGCACTAAGAAAAGAGCACCGAAGATATTTATTAAATTAAATTTAGAATGGTTATATAGAATTATAAAAGAACCAAGTAGGTTAAAGAGATTTTGGAATAGTAATGTTAAATTTATTTTTAAAGTTAGAAAAGAGAAATAGAATCAGAAGAAAATTCTGATTCTTTATTTGGTTACAAAATGATTGGTAATGCTGTTTTGGTTAATTTAGCTAAAGAATAGGAAGTCAAATAAGAAAAGTTTGGAGGTTTTGTAAAATGAAAAGTAATATTTTATTATATGGTTCTAATGAAATAAAAGAGATTATGTTGGTAATAATAGAGCTAATAATGAAGGAAATGCTTTAGAACTATTTGTTAAAGATCCGTTTTGTAATTCATTTGGTTTAGAGGATGAGGAAGTGAAGAAGTAGCAATGGTTGACCAAAACAATTTATTACATGTACATAATATTAGAATAAAAAAACTGATAATACTGAAGAAATGATGGAGGTAAAACTAATTTGTTATTATTTATAATTTTATATAAATACCAAAATTTCACATTTAGACTTGATTATTTATCTTTTTACCTTTATAATAAAATTATAGAGATATAAATGTTTAATATATATTCTATAGAAAATTGGAGGATTTAAATGGATAATATTTTATTTCCTATTTTATCCCTTATAATTGGAATTTTGGTAGGAAGCATTGCTGTTTGGGTGGCATTTAATATTAAAGCTTCTAAAGCCATTAAAAATGCTAATAAATATATTGAAGATGCTAAAAAAGAAGCAGAAAAGAACAAAAGAGATACATTATTAGAATTAAAACAAGAAACACATCGTCTTCGTCAAGAAGCCGAAGCTGAAATTAAAAATAGAAAAGCTGAAGCATTACAAGCTGAAGATAGACTATTAAGTAGAGAATCTAATCTCGATAAGAGGGAAGAAATGCTTCAAAATAGGGATAATGTGTTACAAGAAAAAGAAAATGATTTATTAGCTAAACAAAAAAAATTACAAGAAAAAGAGGACAAAATGGATGCATTAATTAAAGATGAATTAGTGCAACTTGAAAAAATTGCTGGTTATAGCAAAGAAAAAGCACGTGCTTTAATTATGGAACGTGTTGAAAGTGATATGGAATTAGAAATTACTAATTATATCAAAGATGAAGAAAGAAAGGCAAAACTTGAAGCTCATGAAATTGCTAAACAACTTATTGTAAGTAGTATGGAAAGATATGCTGATGATGTTGTTGGAACCCAAACTGTGAGTACGATTGATTTGCCAAATGATGATATGAAAGGAAGACTAATTGGTAGAGAAGGTAGAAATATTAGAACTATTGAATCAGTTACTGGAGTTGATTTAATTATTGATGATACTCCGGAGGCAATAAGTTTATCATCATTTGATCCACTTCGAAGAGAAATAGCAAAGATTACTATTGAAACATTAATTAAGGATGGAAGAATTCATCCCGGTAGAATTGAAGAAGTGTATGATAAAACTGTAAAGGATGTTAATGCTAGAATCATTCAAATTGGTAATCAAACTATTAATGAATTAGGTATTACTAAAATGGATCCTGAGTTAGTTACATTAATTGGTAAGTTAAATTTTAGAACTAGTTATGGTCAAAATGCATTGAAGCATTCAATTGAAGTTGCTAACCTTTGTGGACTTATGGCTGCAGAGCTTGGTGAAAATGTAACACTTGCTAAAAGAGCTGGACTTTTACATGATATTGGTAAATCAATAGACTTTGAAGTTGAAGGTAGTCATGTTGAAATTGGTTTAGAATTTGCAAAACGTCATCATGAACCTGAAGTTGTACTTGATGCTATTGCTTCACATCATGGTGATACAGAAGCTAAATCAGTTATTGCAGTATTAGTTGCTATAGCTGATACATTATCTGCTGCAAGACCTGGTGCTAGAAATGACTCATTAGAAAACTACATTAAGAGACTTGAACAACTTGAAGAAATAGGTAATTCTTATGAAGGTGTTGAAAAGACATTTGCTATGCAAGCTGGTAGAGAACTTAGAGTTATTGTTAAACCTAATGAAGTAGATGATGCTAAGAGTTATAAAATTGCCAGAGATATTAAAGAAAAAATTGAAAATGAAATGCAATATCCTGGTACAATTAAGATAACTGTTATCAGAGAAACAAGAGTACAAGAAGAAGCTAAATAAAGTTTCTTCTTTTTCTTTTCTTTTGGATATATTTATGTTATGATATAAATAGTTAAAAAAATTAGGAGTAGTGTTGTAATGAAAAAGTTTTTAAAAATTCTTGGTAAAGTTTTTGCTTTTGTGGGGGTAACTGTTGGTATGGTATTTGTTTGTTTATTATTAACAATTACTTTGATTTGTCATGGTCCATCAAATAGTGCAAAAGAGTTATTTGCAACAACAATACTTGAAACTGGTCAACTTAAGTTTTTAGCTAATGTATTTTTAAGTAAAGATGAAATTGAAAGTATTGTTTCAAAAAATTCACTTCAAGATATGAATGCTGAGATAGATGAAAAATTAATTGAAACAAAAGTTGATAACACTAAAGAATTAATTGAAATACATGAAGTTAATGGTAATAATTTTGAGGGTAAAATGATGGTTATTAATGATCCATCAAAGATAAGTTTAACTACCACTTATCCATGGAGTGAATATGGTAAAGAACTTGGTGTTTTAACTGAAGAAGCTGGTGCAATTGCTGGTGTTAATGGAGGAATTTATTATTCAAGTGGTAATAAGGGAGGTAAACCTCTTGGAGTTACTGTTAGTAATGGAGAAATTCAAGATATTAGTTTAGGTCTAGTTGGTTTATATTTAATTGGATTTGATGAAAATAATTTGTTAAGAATTATTAGTTTAGATGGTATGAATAAGGCTCAAGTTGAAGAATTAATAAAAAAAGAAAAGATAAGAGATGCAGTTGCTTTTCAAGAAGAATCAAGTGATAAAAATAATCATTTTGTTAAATTAATAATTAATGGTGAAAAAAGAGAATTAAATGGTATGGGTAGTGGTGCAAATCCAAGAACTGCAATTGGTCAAAGAAAAGATGGAAGTGTGTTAATACTTGTAACAGATGGAAGAGGAAAAAATGGACATTTAGGTGCTACTGCTTCAGATATAATTGATATAATGGCAGAATATGGTGCAGTTAATGCAGCGAATTTAGATGGTGGAAGTTCTTCATCACTATATTATAATCATGAATATTTAATGACAAGTGTGACATTTTATTATGCAAATTCATCATGGAGATTACCTGCAGCATTTGTAGTAAAGGATAATTAATTATGAAAAAAAGAAAAAAGACATTATTTAAAACAAGTTTATTAATATATACAATTATTGGTTTAATTTTATCAATAATATTTCTTATATATATTTATTGTACTTTAAAAAATTATGAAGCTAGTCAAACAGATAATTATTTAAAAAATTATATTGCTAATTTAGATGATAAGACTTTAAAGAAATTTTTAAATGATAATAATCAAAGTGAAGATTTACTTCTTGATTATAAAAAAGAAATTAATGATAAAGATATAAAAATTAAAAAAATAGATGAAGAAAATTTTGAAGTTATATTAAATAAAAGAGTATTGTTTGATATTAAAGTAAAGAATTTAGGTACTGAAACTAAGTTAGGTTTATTTAGTTATGAAAAAATTGAAGTAGAAGAAGTTATACCAAATTTAAAAAGAGGTATGAAATATTATGATGTTATTATACCAAGTAATTATGTTTTATATGTTGATGATAAAATAGTAAGTGATGTAACTAGTAAAGATAAATATGAAAATTTAGATTATATGTATGTTAGTGATGCAATGCCTTATATAGCTAAGTATGAAATTAATAATTTAGTTAAAGAAGCTAAAATAAAAGTATTAAATGAATATGGTGAAGAAGTTAAGTTAAATGAAAAACAATTTGAATATACACTTGATAATAATTATTTAGCTTTTGATAGTTATGATGATGCTAAAAAATACTTAAGTAGTGAAATAGATATTTGGGAGTTTGCTCATAATTGGAGTTTATATTTAACTAAAGATTTAAAAGGTGTTAGTTATGGATTTAATACTTTAAGACCATATTTTATTGAAGATACAGAAATGTATAAAAGAGCTTATAATTGGGCACATAGTATTGATATTACATTTACTAGTAAACATACTTTAAAGAATCCAACATTTACAAATGAAGTATTAAATAATTTTAAAGTTTATAGTAAAGATGCTTTTTCTTGTGAAATATCTTTAGAAAAGAATATGGTAGTTGCTGGTAAAGATCAAGTAGATAAAATGCATGATACACTTTATTTTGTTAAATATAATGGTGAATGGAAAGTAGTAAATATTAAAAGTGGGGGATAATAATGAATAAAAAAGTTGTAGTTTTAATACCGGTTTATAATCCGAATGAAAAGATAATGAAAAAATTTTTAGATGAATTAACTAAGAATTTTGAAAATATTGTTTTTATTAATGATGGATGTAGTAAGAAACATGATAAATTTATGAATGATATTGCTAAGAAGTATCCGGTTTTAAAACATTATATTAATTATGGTAAGGGTAGAGGTCTTAAAAATGGATTTAATTATATTTTAAATGAATATAAGAATGCTAAGGTTATAGTTACTGCGGATTGTGATGGACAACATAGTGTTAAAGATATAAAAAGAGTTGCTAATGTTGCTTTAGAAAATCCAGATGATTTAATTTTAGGAGTTAGAAACTTTCAAGATAAGGAAGTACCTATTAAATCTAAGTTGGGTAATATTATAACTAGAAATGTATTATATAATTTTGTTGGTGTTAAAACTAGTGATACTCAGACTGGACTTAGAGCTATGTCATATGATGTTTGTAAAAAATTACTTGATTTACATGGAGAAAGATATGAATATGAAACTAATGTGTTAATAGAAACTAAATATAGTGATATAGATATTAAAGAAGTAGTAATAGATACTATATATATAAATAATAATGCAACTAGTCATTTTAATCCAGTTAAAGATTCTTTGAAGGTTTATAAATTATTTGCATATTATATATTAGTTACATTATTTGCATATATTATAGAAAATTTTATATTTTATAAAACATTTGATATATCAAATAAATTCTATTGTTTACCACTTTTCTTATTTTTAAGTAAGTTAGTATCTACGATTATAATAATGATGTTTAATAATCATATTAATATTAAGTATACTATTATTAATTATGCTTGTGAAGCTATAATACTTTCACTTATACCAAGACATAGATTTATATTTAAAATAGTAATTGATATAATAATGTTTATTTTGTGCATAACTTGTATGAATATTAAAACAGATAAAGAAAAAGTCACATCTTAATGATGTGGCTTTTAGCTTTGGTTTACTTCCATTATTACTGGTAAAATAATTGGTTTTCTTCCAGTTAAGTTATTTATAAATGGAAGTAGTTCAAATATAATTTGATTTTTTAAGTCTGTATAACTATATGGGGCTTTTGATAAAGCTGTAGTTACAACTTCACTTATTTTTCTTTCTATTTTTTGCATTAATTCTTGATTTTCATTTACAAGTACAAATCCACGAGCAGTAACATTTGGTTTAAGTAATAGTTTTCTTGTTAATGTGTTAATATTTAAAATTGTAATTAAGATACCATCTTGGCTCATTAATTTACGATCTTTGATAACAACACTACCTATGTCACCGATTCTTGAACCATCTACATATACATCTCCGGCTTGAACTGTTCCTGCTTTTTTTACTTCGCCATTTAATAGTTCAATAACATCTCCGTTAGCACAGATAAATGTATTTTCAGGAGCAACTCCGCACATTACACCAATTTCTGTGTGTTTTTTTAGCATTCTATATTCACCATGCATTGGCATAAAGTATTTTGGTTTAATAATTCTTAACATCCATTTTAATTCTTCTTCTTTAGCATGACCTGATGTATGAACATCACTAAATTCAGAATTTGTAAATACACGAACACCTTTTAGGTATAGTTTATTAATTATTTTATTGATACTTTCCGCATTACCTGGTATTGGACTTGATGAGAAAATTACTAAATCATCACCAAGTAATGAAATTTGTTTATGTTGTCCATTTGCTATACGTGATAGGGCAGCAAGTGGTTCACCTTGAGAACCTGTACATAAAATACATATTTCATTTCTTTTTAAACTTTTAGCATCGTTTGCATCAATAAACATTGATTTATCATTGATAAGACCATTATTTAGAGCAAGTTCAATGCTATTTTCCATACTTCTTCCAAATACAATTATTTTTCTTCCATATTTTTTGCAACTTTCAACGATGTGTTTGATACGATAGATGTTTGATGCAAATGTAGCAATGATAACTCTGCCATGATGTTTGCTAATCATATCATTTAATGTTCCATCAACTGCTGATTCACTTTTTGAGTAACCACTAGTTAAGGCATTTGTTGAATCACTTAATAGTAGGGTAACTCCTTCGCTTCCATATTTAGCCATTTTATGAATGTCTGCCATTGGACCAACTGGAGTTAAGTCAAATTTAAAGTCTCCGGTTTCAAATATTGTACCATTTGGTGTTTTAATTGCAATTGCAAAACTATCTGGGATAGAGTGAGTTGTATTAATAAATGATACATCAAAATATTTTGTCTTAACATTTAACTCTGGAGTAATAATTGTGTAGTTTTCATATTTAATATTTCTTTCTACAAGTTTTTTTTCAATTAAATCTTTGGCAATCTTCGGAGTATATATAACTGGTATGTCTATTGCTTGAAGCAAGAAAGGAATACCTCCGATATGATCTTCGTGACCATGAGTTATAATTAATCCTTTTATTTTATCAATATTTTTTTTCAAATATGTTACATCTTGAATTACATAATCTACTCCGAGTAGGTTATCTTCTGGAAACATAACTCCAGCATCGATGATTAATATTTCATCTTTATGTTCAACAACATACATATTTTTACCAACTTCACCTAAGCCACCTAAAGCAATAACTTTTGTGGCAACATTATTTATCTTTTCCATTAAAAAAATTCCTTCTTTCTTAAAATAAAATTAATTCATAAAGTTACTGAACTAGATAAATTATATCATATTCTTTAATAAATTGCAATAGAGACGATAATTTGTTATAATAATGGAGATGGAGGTATTAAAAATGGGATTGTTTAATAAATTAAAAAATATAATAACTAAAAAAGAACTAGAAGAACATGTTAGTGATGATGTTTTAAAATATGATGAAGGATTAGAAAAAACTAGAAAAGAGTTTGTTTCTAAATTAAGTATGTTAGGTATAAAATATACTAAAATAAATGATGAATATTTTGATGAACTTGAAAATATTTTGATTATGGCTGACATTGGAGTTAAAACAGTAATGGATTTTATGGAAAGACTTAGAAAAAGAGTAAAGTCTGAAAATATTACTGATACTAAATATTTGAATGAGGTTATAGTGGATGAATTATTTATTATTTATGTTAATAACGAATCTATTACTGATAAAATTAATATGGCAGAATCTGGCCCAACAGTTATTTTGATGGTTGGAGTAAATGGGGTAGGTAAAACTACTACTATTGCTAAACTTGCTTATAAATATAAAAATGAAGGAAAAAAGGTTATGCTTGTTGCAGGAGATACTTTTAGAGCGGGTGCTGTTGAACAATTAAAAATTTGGGCAGATAGAACTGATTCTTTGTTTTATGGTAAAGAAAATACTGATCCAGCTGGAGTTATATATGATGGACTTTTAAAAGCTAAAGAAGATTGTGCTGATATAGTATTGATTGATACGGCAGGTAGACTTCATAATAAAGTTAATTTAATGAAGGAACTTGAAAAAATTAATAAAGTTATTGGTAAGATTATACCTGGTGCACCACATGAAACATTATTAGTAATAGATGGAACTACTGGTCAAAATGGTATTATGCAAGCTCAAGCTTTTAAAGAAATAACTAATATTACTGGTATTGTTTTAACTAAACTAGATGGAACTGCTAAAGGTGGAATTGTTCTTGCAATAAAAGAAGAAGTAAATATTCCAGTTAAGTTTGTTGGTTTAGGAGAAAAAATGACAGATTTAATTGTATTTGATATTGAAAACTATATATATGGTTTATTTAAGGATTTGATGTAATGAAGGAATTTGTTTATTATGGTGAATTGTTTAATATTTATAAAGATTTATTAAATGATACAAATAAAAAGTATTATTCTTTATATTATGAAGAGAATTTAACTTTACAAGAAATAGCAGATTTAGAAAATGTTTCAAAAAGTTATGTTGGTAATATTATAAATAAAACAACAAAAAAGTTAGATAACTTTGAAAGTATTCTTGGGTTATATAAAAAATATGATAAATTAGAATCTTTATTAAGTGATAATAATATAGAAAATATAAAGAAAGTTATAAAAGAAATTTTAAATTAGTTCTATAAAAAAATAAAACTCATAATAATTAGTAAGGTGTTTAATATGAAAAAAGTATTATTAATTATGTTGAGTTTTTTTTCTTGGATGAGTATTTCTTTGGCACTGGAAGATTATACTCCGAATGCAAAAAGTGCTATTTTGGTAGATAGTTTATCTGGTAAAGTTTTATATGAAAAAAATTCTTTAGAAAAGTTGCCTCCGGCATCAATGACTAAGCTTGCAAGTATGCTTTTAATTATGGAAGCAATTGATAATGGACAATTAAAGTTTGATGATATGGTAACTATAAGTGAAGAAGCTGCAAATATGGGAGGAAGTCAAGTCTTTTTGCAAGCAGGTGAGGCTTATTCTGTTCATGATTTGTTAAAGAGTATTGCAATAGCTAGTGGTAATGATGCTGTTTATGCAATGGCTGAGAAAATTGGGGGAACTCATCAAGAATTTGTTAATATGTTAAATAAAAGATTAAAAGAAATAGGTGCGGTTAATACAAATTTTGTTAATGCACATGGATTAGATGCTGAAGGACATTATTCAACTGCTAAGGATATGTCTATTATAGCTAGAGAATTATTAAAACATGAAAAAATTTTGGAATATACTAGTATTTATGAAGAATACTTAGAAAAAAATGATGGAAGTAGAATATGGTTAGTAAATACAAATAAATTAGTTAGATATTATAATGGTGTTGATGGGTTAAAAACTGGTTTTACTAAAACAGCAGGTTATTGTTTAACTGCCACAGCTAAGAAAGATAATTTTAGATTAATATCTGTTGTTATGGGAGAAGATACATCT
Organism: uncultured Bacilli bacterium; assembly: GCA_934095965.1. Lineage (GTDB taxonomy): Bacteria > Bacillota_I > Bacilli_A > RF39 > UBA660 > Onthocola_B. The sequence continues at coordinate 17,417 of CAKOKR010000014.1, read as the reverse complement.
GAAAATAGAAGTGCAGATACTGTTAGGTTACTTAATTATGGTTTTAATACTTATAAAATAAATATTATCAAGACTAAAGATGAAATACTAGGTAAGGTAAGAATTTATAATGGTAGGGAATATTTTGCAAATGTAGTGCTTGTAAATGATGCAACAGAGATACTTAAAAATAATGAGAAAGTAGATAATTATGGATTTAATTTGAAAGTTGGTAAGATTAAAGCTCCGGTTAAAAAGGGAGATATTGTGGGTACAGCTGAAATAATTGATAGTGGTAATAATATAATTGATGAAGTCGATGTAACTATAGATAAAGATATTGAAAAGGCTAGTTTTGTTGATTATTTATTAAAAAATTTAAGGATGATAGCTAGTGGTAAAACATTATTAAAACAATAAAAAAGATGGAATTTTGGTTCCATCATTTATTTTGTTCTTATTAATTTAGATTCATTATCTAATGCAATATAATATTCATTATTTTGTTTAATTTCTTCATTTAATAATTCCATTACTAGTGTATTAGTAATATATCTTTCATAATATATTTGTTTTAATTCATCATTATCAAATAATAAATCTAAGAATGCTTTAAGTTTTTCTTTTTCATCTTTAATTGTGCAAATAGATTTAGCTAATTTTATTTTTTCATCGTCTTTATTTAAAGTATTTAAATCGTGTGATACTTGAATTAATTTTGCAAATAGGTTAATGTTTGCAAGTAATTCATCAAAGTCTATTTCTCCGTTTGCCATTCTAAATTCAATTGTGTTTTTATTCGGTTTATTTATATTTTGAAGATTTAGACCACGATATCTAGTTTTACTTATACCTTTTAGTTTTGAGATAAAGTCTTGATTTTCTTTGTTTGTTTTATCAAATGCTGATAGTAATTCATCTTTTACTTTACCAGCATATTTTAAAACACTTAGTCTTTTTTGAGAATGAGCTTTATCTGTTATTTTATAGATTATATCTTCCATATTTATATATAGATACATAAACATGTTGTAATCTTGTTTTGTTTTTAAATAGTCTGCTCCGATATGTATGTGTCCTCCACATGTATCGTTTGTGTAGAATCCAGTTTGTTTTAAAACTTCACAGACACTTTTTAATGTGCTTAAATCAGATTTTGTATAGTGAAGAACTGGCGAAACAACTTCTAATCCATTTTTTACTGAGTTATCTATTGTTACATCAAAGTTTTTAAATAGACATGGTATGTTTTGAAACTTTTCAATTTGGTCATTTACAGTTTCTAGTTCAACACCGATGGTAATACTTGAATTAATAGTTTTATCAGTATTTTTATCTAAAGTGCTGTGATATTTAATTTGTTTTGTATCATCATTTGTGCGTAATAAGTATAATACATCTTGATCATCTATTTTTTGAATTAAGTAATCTTCAAGTTTTTTGTTACTCATTATGTGAACATTTTTAATATATTCAACTTTGTCACTGATCGTTTTTGCATTATTAAATTCATATTTAATTAAGGATTCATAACCAGTTGCTACGGTGAATATTGATTTTATGGTGTTGTTTAAAATATCCATTTTGTCTAAGAAAAGGATTGCAACAGTTTTTAAATCTTTATTATCTAATGTATTTTTAAAATATTTTAAATCAAAATTATCGAAGAAATTAACATATGTATAAAAGAAATCATTTCTTAATTTGTCATTTTTAATGCATAGAGTAGCAATAACAAATTCATATAATTCTATTTTTTGTTCTCCGCTTGTTAAATAATTAATTATTTCTTCATCACTAAAATACTTTAAAAATTCTTGTATTTCATCTACTTTTTTCATCACATTTACCCCCATATTTAAGACAATTTTACCATAAAATGTGGTATTTGTCAAATTTGCGTAAACAAATTGACAATTATCATATTGAAATTTTAATTAAAATATAGTAATCTAGGTATATATGAAAGAGAAATTCATATAATAAAAAAAAAAACATTTGATTTTGTATGTCAGGTGCTTACTTTTTATTAATAGTTATGTTTACTTGAACATTTATAATGTCAGGTAAACTTTTTTTTTGCAATAAAAATGAATGCTTGCTTTAGCATTCATAGTCTTCGATTTCTGTTTTGCTTTTATGTGGTTCATCAAATAGAAGTCCATCATAGTTTCTTTGTCTTAGTGCCTCATATAGCATTATTGCAACAGTATTTGATAAATTTAATGCTCTTACATTAGCAGTCATTGGCATTCTCATGCATGTATCTAAGTGAGGTTTTAATATTTCTTTAGGTATACCTGTTGATTCTTTTCCAAATACAAAATATATATCTTCTAAAATATTACTATAATCAAAACTAGAGTGAGGTTTGTGTCCATATCTAGTTAAGAAATACATTTTTTTGTTGGGATTTTTACTTAAAAAATCTTCCCAATTTTCATAAACAAACCAATTTAATTTATCTATATAGTTTACTCCGCATCTTTTTAGAGTTTTATCATCAACATTAAATCCGAGTGGTTTAATTAGATGTAGAGTAGTATTTGTTGCTACACAAGTTCTCATTATATTTCCAGTATTTTGTGGTATCTCAGGTTCAAATAATACAACGTTTAACATATTTCCTCCGTTTAAAAAAGGTCATTATTGACCTTGATATTCATAAATGTCTAATAATTTTTGAAAATCACTAGCATTAATTACATTTTCATCATATCTTGTAACTGTATCAATTAATTTTCCATCTTTGTAATAAAGAATAATTGGAACTGTTTTAATCTTATCTGTGTTGAATGTACTATTTAATCTTGTTAAGTAATTATCTTCATTCATCATATCTTTTATATTTAAATAATAGAATGAATCACTTAGTTTGTATTTATCAACGATTTCTTTTAGACCAGTTTCTAGATTATATGTTGCTTTGTTTCCTGTGTAGGTTATAAGTACAAAGTATTCACTTGGAGCTTCGGTTAAAATTTGATTTACTTCATCAATGTTTTTAATTTCTAGATTAAGTGTTCCCGAATCAAGTAGGTAACTTTTACTATAAAGTTCTTCTTGTTTAACTTTGTTAACTTTGTAAATGTATAAGCCACCTAGTACTAGAACTAAAATAATGATACCAATAATGATTATATTTTTTCTTGAATTTTTTTCATTATTATTTTGTTCATTTTTTTTGATTTCTGAAGTTTCAATTTTTTCTTCTTTAATAATTTCTTCAGTTTTTACTTCTTTCTTTTCATTCTTCTTTGAAGTAGTTTTTTGTGTGTTTGTTTTTTTGTTTTTTGTTTCTGCCATTTTTAGCACCTTACCTTTCATTATAATATTAACATAAATTTTAAATTTTTAAAATAGATTTTTATTGTTCATTATCATTTTTTTCTAATTTTACTAAAACTTCACGAGGCTTAGAACCATTTTGTGGACCAACAATACCACGTGATTCAAGTAAATCCATCATTCTTGCAGCTCTGTTGTAACCAAATCTGAATCTTCTTTGAATTAATGATGCACTTATTTTTCCAGTTTGAATTGCAAATTCTACGACATCATTGTATGCTTCATCATCATCTCCGGATACTGCAGAATTGCCTGAACCACTTGATGTATTTTGACTAACATTTTCAAATGCTTTATCATAATTTGCAGATCCTTGTTCTTTACAATAATCAATTAATCTTTTTATTTCATCATCATTTATAAAACATCCTTGGATTCTGGTTGGAGCTGATTCACCCATTGGGAAGTATAACATATCACCTTTACCTAGCAGTCTTTCTGCACCTCTTTGGTCAAGTATTGTACGTGAGTCAATTTGTGATGCAACTGCGAATGCTATACGTGATGGAATATTATTTTTGATTAATCCAGTGATTACATCTGTTGATGGTCTTTGTGTTGCAACTATTAAGTGAATTCCTGCTGCACGAGCAAGTTGAGTAATACGCGTAATTGAATCTTCAACTTCTTTTGATGCAACAAGCATTAAATCTGCAAGTTCGTCGATAATTACTACAATATATGGCATTTTACTTTGTGGACTTTCTGGATGCTTTTTATTGTATTTATCAATCATTTCATTATAACCAGTAATATTTTTAACTTCTTTATCACTGAATGTTTGGAATCTGTTATCCATTTCTGTTACAACTCTTTGTAATGTTAAACTTGCTTTTTTCGGGTCACTTACTACTGGACATAGTAGGTGAGGAATACCATTATAGTTTGTAAGTTCAACCTTTTTCGGGTCAACTAATACAAGTTTTACTTCGTTTGGCTTATAACGCATTAATATTGATGCAATTATTCCATTTATACATACTGATTTACCAGATCCAGTAGAACCTGCTACTAGAAGGTGAGGCATCTTTGTTAAATCAAATACTTTTGGAGTACCCATTATATCTTTTCCTAATGCTGCACAAATTTTGGCTTCACTTTTTAAGTTTTGTGGGCTTTCTAGAACTTCTCTTAGAGTTACACTAGATATTGTTGGGTTAGGGATTTCAATACCAATTGTGCTTTTTCCTGGTATTGGTGCTTGAATAATAACATCTTTTGCTGCTAGAGCTAGTGCTATTTCTTTATCAATGTTTACTATTTTATTTACCTTTGTTGCTGGTGGAACAGTAAGTTCATATTCTGTAACTGCTGGACCTATGTGAATTTCAACAACTTTTGCAGCAATACCAAAATCTTTTAAAACACGTTCAAGTATTTCTTTATTTGCTTGAGTAAATGAGGTATTGTTATTTTTCTTTGGTTTTAATTTATCAAAAATATCATTAAATTTTGGAAGAGTATATGACTTATCTTCTTCAGCTTCAATGCTTTTACTTGGTACTTCAAGTGACTCTTGCATTACTGGCTTATTTTTTAATTCTTCCATGCTTGTAATAATTATTTTTTTATCTTCATGTTTTTCTTCTGGTATTATTTCTTTTACTTCATTGCTATCACTAATTGGTATGTCGCTTTTTTCGTTATCATCATCTCTTTTTTCTCTTTTCTTAAATTTGAATAAGCTAAATATCTTTTTAAATATTAGTGATAGGTTAACATCAAATGTTAGTACTGATGCAAATATTCCAAGTAAAATGAGTATTACAATAGTACCAGTTTTACCAACACATGCATAAAGAGTACATGCAAATAACGAACCAATTAAACCACCACCAATGATGACGGTGCTAATACCTGTTGAATGAAGTGAGTTATTTGCATTCATGGTACTTATTCTTTCCATAAAATTATTATATGTTGCAACAATTATATCTTTGGCGCTATCGGTTTGATTAATAAATTCAAAATGACTTGCCACTAAAAGTATAATTATAAATATGTAAATTCCAATTAATTTTTGATCACTAAACTTTGGCATTTTTCTTTTATAAAGCATATATACACCTAATATAATAAGGATAGATAATATGATAAACCACCATGTTCCAGCTAAAAACATGGCAAATTGTTTTAATAAATTACCAACTACACCAAATCCGAATCCTATTATACCGATAAGTATTAAAATTAATCCTGTTAATTCAACACTATATCCATTATTATTGCTATCTTTCTTTTTTTTCTTTTTTGCCATTTTTATCACCATTTTAATTATAACCTAAAATTTAAAATTATTCAAATATTTCTAAGCAAATAACCCAGTTTATTTAAAGTTTATTACATAATATAATTTAGGGAGGAAAAAATATGTTATTTGATGATAATCTTGGCTTTTTTGGTTTTACAATACCTAAAGAAGTTACAATGAATAAGATGAGTGATTTAACTAGTATTGAAAAGGGTTTTTCACGTGGTAATATGTTTAACGATTTATATGAAGGATATAAAGATTATAAAGTAGTTATGCCTGTTGCAACAAATGAAAAAGAAAGTGATTTATTTGATATAATGGCTTTATCTTTTGCTTTAAATGATTTAAATTTGTATTTAGATTTACATCCAACTGATGATAAGATGTTAAAAAAATTTAAGGAATTGGTGGAAATATCTTGTACAAAAGAAATGGAGTATGTAAAAAAGTATGGACCACTTGAAGTAAATGATAGTACATCTTTAAGTAAATTTGAATGGATTTGTAATCCTTGGCCATGGGATAATGAAAGGGGTAGTAAGTATGTTTAAATATGTAAAGCATTTGTCATATCCAGTTAATGTTAGTAAGAAAGATTTAAAAATGGCTAAATTAATTATTACACAAGTAGGTGGATATGCCGGTGAACTTGGAGCAGCACTTAGGTATTTTCATCAAAAATTTACGATGCCTGATGAAAAGGGAAGAGCACTTCTTAATGATATAGCTACAGAAGAATTAGGTCACTTGGAAATGGTTAATACGATTGTATCACAACTTATGAGGAATGCAACAATTGATGAAATAAAAGAAGCAGGTTTGGAATCTTTTTATACGGAACATGGTAAAGCTGTATTTCCAATGAATGCAAATGGTGTTTCTTTTAATGCAGATACTTTTGCTGTAACTGGTAATCCTTTGGCTGATTTAAGTGAAGATATGGCTGCGGAACAAAAAGCTAGAGTTGCTTATGAACACTTAATTGATTTGGCAACGGATAAATCTGTTATTGAACCACTTTTATTTTTAAGACAAAGAGAAGTTGTACATTTTAATCGTTTTAAAGAATTATATAATTATTATAAAGAATTAGGTTATAAGTAATTGACAATAAGGGATAATTATTTTAAAATTAATACAGAATAGGATAGATAAAATGAAAGTAGCAAAGATAAAAAGTTTTTTAGATAAAGATATAAGTGATTACTTAAAAAAATATAAGATACCTTTTTTGGTTATTATTATATTTATGTTACTTGCATGTGTTGGATTAATTGCCACATATGCTTTTTATCAAGTTAGAATAACGAGTCCTATTATTGGTGGATCTACTTCAAAAATAGCAGATTTAGATGTAAGAGTAATGGCTGAGAAAAGAGATGAACTCGGTAATGGTATTGCAACATATGAGTTATATCCATATATACCTAAGGCTGGATATACTTTTAATAGAACTAAAAGTTATTGTGAAAATGGTTCTGCGATAACATTTTATACAGATTTATTATATGCAGATATTGATGCTTATGAACATGATGTGTGTTATTTATATTTTGATTCAACTGCACAACTTGATGTAACATTAAATGTTTATGTTGAAGATGTAAACAGTGATGGTGTTGGTACTGGACAATATACAAAACTTAATACAGTTAATATACCAGTGATAGGTTATAGATTAAATAGTAAAAAAACAACATGTAAAAATGGTTCAGCTATTAAATATGATGAAGATTCTAATGAGTTTATAATTAATTCTAAGAATAAAGATGTTTGTGATGCATATATGGATGCTATTGATGTTGATGTAAATATTAAGTTGTTTTTACAAAGTAAGAAAAATTCAAAGACGTATTATGAAGCAAAATCTATACCAAGTAATTCATATTATGTGTTAAATGATAAGACATCTTGCACAAGTGGTGCAAGTGTTGGGTTGTTAAATCAAAAAATTGTTATAAGAGCAACTAATAAAAGTAGTTGTGTTGTATATTTGGATGTTGGAGATGGACCAATATTAGAAAGCATGAAGGTTTTAAGAAATGGAAATAGTGCAACTGTTAGTTTAACAAATAGTGATATTAGTACAACACCGGTTAAATATTATTATAGTAAAGATAATGGAATAACTTTTGTAGAAAGTAGTAATTTGAGTTATACTTTTAATGAGTTGGGTGATGCAAATTATGAGTTTGTTGCATATAGTGTTGATCAAAATAATAATAGTTCAAGATTAAAACAAACATCAACATATGATTATTATAGTTTGATAGATTTTCGTAATCAAATTCAAGAAAAGGTAATTGATGTTTCAGGTAATTATAAATTAGAAGTATGGGGTGCTCAGGGTGGTTCTTATGATTCTTATGTTGGTGGTTATGGAGCTTATTCAAGTGGAACAATTTATTTAGAAGCTGGTACAAAATTATATATTGCTGTTGGAGGCACAAGTCTTGATGCTTGTAATATTCAATATTGTAGTGGTGGTTATAATGGTGGTGGTCGTGGTGCAGGAAGTGATCATCCGGTTTATTCAACTGGTGGTGGTGGAGCTACACATATAGCCAAAGTATCTGGTCTTTTAAAGGATTTTGCTAGTGATGTTAGTAATTTGTTAATTGTTGCCGGTGGAGGTGGCGGAGTTTCATATCAAGTATCTGGTTCTGCAGTTTATTCTGGTAATGGTGGTTCTGGTGGTGGTTATGTTGGTAGTAGTGGAACTTCAACAATGAGCGGTTTTGATCCTGGAAAAGGTGGTACGCAAGATTCTGGTGGAATAGGTTCTGTTGGAAATTTAGTGAATAATACTGCAAGAGGTAGTGATGGTTCATTTGGTTTAGGTGGAGATGGAAATTATTATTCTGCTGGTGGTGGTGCTGGTTTTTATGGAGGCGGAGCTAGTAATCAATCTGGAGCCGGTGGTGGATCTGGTTATATTGCTAATAGCTTACTTATTGATAAAGTAATGTATTGTTATAATTGTACAGTAAATAATGATGTAAATTATAAGACTATATCGACATCTTGCCATAGTAATGTTGCAAGCGATGGATGTAGTAAAGAAGGAAATGGTTTTGCTGTAATTAGTTATATTGGATAAAAAAATAGTCAATTATCAAGAGATAATTGATTTTTTGCATTTTGCTATATTGACATAATGAAGTTTTTATTTTAAAATTATTATTAGGATAGGTAAGAGGCATATGAATAAGTATACTAGTAAATTAAAAAAAATCCTTCAAAAAGATATAACAAGTTTTGTTAAAAAAAATAGAATACCACTTATAAGTATATTGGTGGTAGTACTTTTGGCGTGTATTGGGTTGATTGCAACTTATGCATTTTATCAAGTGAAAGCTGTTAGTCCAGTTATTGGAGGTTCAACTTCAAAAATAGCAGATTTAGATGTAAGAATTATGGCAGAAGAAAGAGATGCTAATGGTAATGGTTTAAATAAATATGGGTTATATCCTTATATACCAAAGGCTGGTTATGTTTATAATAGTGAACTTAGTTATTGTACGAATGGTTCTGTGATAGATTATCATTCATCAACTTATGATGTTGATATTAAAGCTTATGGTCATGATGTATGTTATTTATATTTTGATTCAACGGCTCAACTTGATATTACTTTAAATGTTTATGCTGAAAATATTAATAGTGATGGTGTTGGTACAGGTGAGTATACTAAGTTAGAAACAACTGCATTACCATCAATTGGGTATGAACTTAATGCAAATAAAACAAGTTGTGAAAATGGTTCAACAGTTACATATGATGCTAAAGAAAATCAATTTTCTGTGGAAGCATCAAATAAAGATGTATGTACGGCATATATGGATGCAATGGATGTTGATATTGCATTAAAGATTTATGTTCAAACTAAGAAAAATTCAGATAATTATTATGAAACAAAGACTATACCAACGAATGCTTTTTATGAAATTGGAAGTAAGTCTGCATGTACAGGTACATCGACAATGTCTATGAAGAATCAAAAGATTGTTATATCTGCGACATCTAAAACTAGTTGTGTTGCTTATTTGGATGTTGGTTCTGGTCCAATTTTGGAAAGTATGAAAAGTGATTTAGTAAGTGGAGTTCAACAAAATGCTACAATCACTTTAGGAAATAGTAATTTGGGAACAAGTCCATCTACATATTATTATAGTAAAGATGGTGGTGCTACTTATGTATCAAGTACAAGTTCAACTTATACATTTACTGATTTAACTCCGTTAACAACGTATACATTTATGGCTTACTCAGTTGATGCAAATGGTAAGTCTAGTGCAATTGTTTCTACAATTGCAGAAACAGGATATTATTTAAATAAACCATTTGATTATTCTAGTGCTGTTCAAACATTTAATGTAATTGTTACAGGATATTATAAATTTGAAGTATGGGGTGCTGAAGGTGGTTATGGATATAATAATGCTACTACTTATGCAGCTGGAAAAGGTGGATATTCTGTTGGTACGGTTAAATTGAATGCTGGTGATGTTTTGTATGTACACACTGGTGGACAAGGAAATCCTGGAACTACTTCTTCTAGTATAAAAAATGGTGGAGCTAATGGTGGTGGAAACTCTGGTTATAATGCTGGTGGTTCTGGTGGCGGTGGAACTGATATAAGAATTAATTCTGATGATAATTTTGCTCGTGTTATTGTTGCTGGTGGCGGCGGTGGTGGTGCTTATTACTCTAATTATTATGGTGGCTATGGTGGTGGAACTACTGGTGGTGATGGTACTGGTTATAACACTACTTATAATTCTAAGGGTGGTACTGCAACTGCTGGTGGAGCTGCTGGATATTATAGTTCTTATAAAGGGACTGCTGGTAGTTTTGGACAAGGTGGAGCTGCAAATACTACATCTAATTCATATAACCGTTCTGGTGGCGGCGGCGGCGGCTGGTACGGTGGTGGCGGCGGAGCTTACCAAAGTGCAAAAACTTATTATTACGGTGTAAGTGGTGGTGGTGGTGGTTCTGGATTTGTTTATACAAGCGGAGCAACACTTCCATCTGGATACTTACTTGGTTCTGATTATCAATTAACAAGTGCTCAAACTATAGCTGGTAACACATCATTTAAATCGCCGACTGGAACTGATGAAACAGGTCATTCAGGTAATGGATATGCTAAGATTATTTATCTTGGTGATACCGCTTCTTAGTGAGGTATTATGATTTGTAAGAATTGTAAGAATCCATTACCTAGTGATGGTATTGTATGTAAGTTTTGTGGTACTTTGATGAGTCAAGAACAGATAAAAAATCAAAGAAAGTATAAAGATAGAGAAAATGAAAGAATAGTTTTATTGAGTGAGAAATATGGTCATGAAAATAAAATAGAGTATCGTGAAGTTAAAGAAAATAAAATCCTTGGATTTATTTCTATAGTAATAGTATTGTTAGTTTTAATATTTTTGGCTATACTAATGAATATGTAAGGAGTGTTAATATGTTATTTATGTGCCTTAAGATATTTTTTGCAAGAATTATTGATGTAACCCTTGGGACTGTTAGAACTGTGTTGGTTGTAAGAGGAAGAAAAAATACTGCAGCGATGATTGCATTTGTGGAAGTACTGATTTGGTTTTTGATAGCTAGAGAGGCACTTACTACTGATGTTACATCATGGTTAATTCCAATATGTTATGCTGGTGGTTATGCAACAGGTACATATATTGGAAGTTATATTACTGTTAATTTTATGGAAAGCTTAATCGGGGTACAAGTTACTACGAAGGAAGATGGATGTGAAAAACTAATTAAAGAGATAAGAGATGCTGGTTTTGGTGTTTCTGTGATTGATTTAAAAAATCCAAGTGATAGTCATAATAAGAAAATGTTAATGATTCAACTTAATAAATCTAAATTAAAGACACTTACGCATATTATTAGAAAAAATGATAAAGATGCATTTGTGGTTATTAATGATACAAAGTATGTTCAAAATGGAATAATTAAATAGCACTTAAGGAAACTTAGGTGTTTTAATTTACTTATTTGGTTTAAAGTGATATAATATTGGTAAGTTATGGAGGAGAATTGTTATGAAGAAAAAACAAATTGTTGATTTAATTATTTCAGTATTTTTGATTATTTGTGGTAGTGTACTTTTGTTATTTCCATTGTTTCACTTTGTGAATGTTAAAGTAATATTTTTAGGAGTAATTGGGGCATATATATTACTTAGTTTAATTAAATTTGGTTTAACCTATAAATCAAGAGATTTTGAAGGGTTATTTACTAGTTTAGCATCAATTGCGGTATTTATTGTTGCGTTAAAATTAAATATTAATAAAGTTCCGTGGTATTTAGCTTTATGTTTACTTATTTGGATTATTTTATTATCTTTGATTAAACTTAAAAAAGGTGATTATTATAATGATAGGAAAAACAAAATGTGGATAGTGGAAGTAATTAGTTTAGTGTTATTTATTTTAGCTGGTCTTCTTACTACGATGAATTTATATTATGAAAATGATATTCAAGTATTAATACTCGGTTATTTCTTTTTAATCCATGGTATGCTTGAATTATTTGATCCATTAATTATTGGACTACAACAAAAATAACGGGCTTTTGGCTCGTTATTTGTTTGTTATGATTAGTTTTATAGCAGTTTTTTGTTCTCCGTTTATTGTTATGTCGTTGAATGCTGGTATTACAACAAGATTATCTCCGGTTGGTGCTACGAATCCTCGACATATTGCAATAGCTTTAATTGCTTGATTTAGAGATCCTGCTCCGACAGTTTGTATTTCTACTTCTTTTTTTTCTCTGTAAATGTTTGCTATAGCACCAGCAACTTTACTAGGGTTAGATTTTGTTGAAACCTTTAGAATTTCCATTATTACCATTCCTTTCATTTAAATATATGGTGTTTTTTTTAAAATATGCATTGATTTTTTATTTATAAAGTGGTATACTTAAATAGTAATCATTACTATTTAGGAGGTATATATTGAAAAATACTAAACAAAGAAAAATTATTTTAGATATCATTAATAATAGTAATAATCATTTAGATGCCTATGGGGTATATAATATTGCTAAGCGTGATATTAGTAATATAAGTCTTGGGACAGTGTATCGTAATTTGGGGCAACTTGAAGAACAAGGGTTGATTATTAGTATTGTAGTTAATGGAGTGAAACATTATGATAAAGTGATACCACATTATCATTTTATATGTAATAGGTGTAGTAAAATAATTGATGTATTTGATTTAGAGATACCTGTTGTAAGTGAGTATCAAAATAATATAGTAACTGATTATGAAATAGTTCTAAAGGGCATATGTAAAAAATGCCAGAAGGAGGATAAAGATGGAATTAAAAGGAAGTAGAACTGAAGCTAATTTAATGGCAGCATTTGCGGGAGAAAGTCAAGCAAGAAATAAGTATACTTATTATGCTTCAAAAGCTAAAAAGGATGGTTATGAACAAATTGCAGCTATATTTGAAGAAACTGCCAATAATGAAAAGGAACATGCTAAAATGTGGTTTAAAGAACTTCATGGAGGAAGTATACCTAGTACAGAAGAAAATTTATTAGATGCAGCAAATGGAGAAAACTATGAATGGACAGATATGTATTCTGAATTTGCAAAAGTAGCAAAAGAAGAAGGTTTTGATAGAATAGCATTTCTTTTTGAAAGTGTTGCTAAAATTGAAAAGGCACATGAAGAAAGATATCGTAAATTACTTAAAAATATTGATGATAAGCTAGTATTTAGTAAAGATGGCGAATGTATTTGGATTTGTCGTAATTGTGGTCATATTGTTGTAGGTAAGGAAGCACCGGGAGTATGTCCAGTATGCGGTCATCCACAAAGTTTTTTTGAATTAAAAGCAGAAAATTATTAAAAATACTAGTATTTGATGTGATTTTGTGATATATTAGATTTGTAAAGACGAAGATAAAGGATAAGTAATTATGAAAATCATTTAGAGAGTTCTTGGTTGGTGGAAAAGAATTGATGGAAATAGTGAAATCTACCTTTTGAGTTGGGAATGATTCCCCGGTTGGATGCCGTTATATAATAAGTTAAATAAAGGATGGTACCGTCATTATGACTCCTTGGGTATCATCTTTTTTGTTTGAAGGATGGAGGATATTATGATTGATATTAAGTTAATCAGAGAAAATAGTGATTTAGTCAAGGAAAATATTAAGAAGAAATTTCAAGATGAAAAATTGGGATTGGTAGATGAGGTTTATGAATATGATAAAACTTACCGTGAATATAAGATGAAAGTTGATGAACTTCGTGCAAAAAGGAATGAATTAAGTTCATCTATTGGAATGCTTATGAGAGATGGAAAGAAAGAAGAAGCTGAAGAAGTAAAGATAAGTGTAGGTAAGATTAATGAATTAATTAGTGAATATGAAGAAAAGGAAGAAAATTTATCTAAAGAAATTAAAGATAGAATGTTAGTTATACCTAATATAATTGATGCAAGTGTTCCGATTGGTAAGGATGATAGTGAAAATGTTGAGGTGGAAAGATTTGGTGAACCTATTGTTCCTGATTATGAAATTCCTTATCACGCTGATATAATTTTAAATTTAAATGGAATGGATAAAGAAGCAGCTGGAAGAACAAGTGGAGAAGGATTTTATTATTTGCTTGGTGATATAGCGAGACTTCATGAGGCAATGCTTGCGTATGCTAGAGATTATATGATTGATAAAGGATTTACATATGCAATACCACCTTTTATGATTCATAGTAATGTTGTTACTGGTGTTATGTCTTTTCCTGAAATGGAAGCAATGATGTATAAAATAGAAGGTGAGGATTTATATTTAATTGGTACTAGTGAACATTCAATGATTGGAAGGTTTAAAGATCAAATTATTAAAAAAGACGAGTTACCTATTAAGATGACATCTTATTCACCTTGTTTTAGAAAAGAGGGGGGATCTCATGGGCTTGAAGAAAGAGGACTTTATAGAGTTCATCAATTTGAGAAGCAAGAAATGATTGTTTTATGTGAACCCGAAGAATCTATGGATTGGTATAATAAGATGTGGAAATGTACTGTTGATATATTTAGAAATATGGATGTTCCGGTTCGTCAACTTGAATGTTGTAGTGGAGATTTAGCTGATTTAAAGGTTAAGTCATGTGATATTGAAGCTTGGAGTCCAAGACAACAAAAATATTTTGAAGTTGGTTCTTGTTCTAATTTAGGTGATGCTCAAGCAAGAAGATTATCTATCAGAGTGAAAGGTGAAAAAGGAAATTATTATTTACATACTCTTAATAATACGTGTGTTGCAACGCCTCGTGGATTAATTGCCTTAATTGAAAATAACTATCAAAGTGATGGAAGTGTTAAGGTTCCAAAAGTTTTACAACCTTATATGGGTGGTTTGGAAGTAATAAAACCTAAAAACTAATATTGATGGAGGGTTTATGGTTTATTTAATTTTATTATCTGCTTGTATAGTGAGTGGAGTAGCAACTGGAAAAGTTTATTTGGATATGCATAAGTTTATTAAAACTCAAGTTAAGGCATTGGCTTGGAAGATGAATTTAGATTATAAAGAAATGCTTGAGATGTTTGATGTTGATTTAACATTTAATTTTAAATTGTTAATTCCAATTGTTAATTATTTTCATGCGATGTTTGAATTTGGAGCGATGATTCTTAATTATGACAATTTGAAGGATAGTGTTTATGAAATATCTCCGGAGTTTCAATACCAAGAAGATGTTATGAAGGAACATGAAATTGAAGGGGATGTCAAGGAAAAGCAAGATTTTTTTGTGGGTCGTACTGTCGACGGTAAGGCTCAGAATATTTATTTTGATTATGATGGTAATTATATTAATATAAAAGATTATTCTGCGAGTAGTTTTGTTGCTTTGTCTGAAGATGTACAAAAGGAAGAACTTTTTAATCTTCTTTGTGAATGGTATTATGGTGGATATAAATATTTAAATGGAAGTACTAATATAACACGTGTGTTTGATAAAAAAGTTGCTGAGGCAGTTAAGAATATATATTATGAAAATTTAGATTATGTAATTGAATATGAACAAAAATTAACAAGGAAACGTTAAGTTATCCTTGTTATCTTTTGTAAAGAGCTTTTATTTATTTGAATTTTGTGATAAAATAAGCAAATGAACGGAGTGATAATATGAATGTACCTGATTTAATGGTTGCAAAAGATCGTAGTAAGGTCGATGTTAAAGAAAAAAAGTTGAATTTGGATATAAAGCCACTTTTTAAGGGAAAAAAATATTTTTTAAGGACATATGGGTGTCAAATGAACGTACATGATTCTGAAGAAATAAAGTATTATTTGGAATCTCTTGGGTATGTTGCTGTTGATGTGTTGGAAGATGCTAATATTGTAGTTTTAAATACTTGTGCTATTAGAGAAAATGCTAAAGATAAAGTTTTTGGTTATTTAGGAAGATGTAAGCATTTAAAAAAGACTAACAAAGATTTGATAATTGCTATTACTGGGTGTTTGATGCAACAACCTAAAGAAATTGAAGAAATTCATGATAGACATAAATATATTGACATTATTGTAGGTACCCATAATTTGAATGAACTGCCATCGATGATTGTTAAAGCTAATCAAAAACATTTGCAAGAAATTGAGGTTTATTCAAATAGTGATGTTGTTTTTGAAAATGTTAGGTATAATAGAGATTCTAAGTTTAGTGCGTGGATCAATATTATTTATGGTTGTGATAAATTTTGTACATATTGTATAGTTCCTTATACCAGGGGTAGAGAAAGAAGCAGAAAAATTGAGGAAATTCTAGATGAAGTTAAAGCTTTAAAAGAAAAAGGATATCTTGAAGTTACCTTACTTGGACAAAATGTTAATGCTTATGGTAAAGATTTAGATTTAGGCTATGATTTTGCTACTTTACTTGAAGAAGTTGCTAAAATAGGTATTCCTCGTATTAGGTTTGTTACTTCACATCCATGGAATTTTACTGATAAGATGATTGACGTTATTGCTAAATATGATAATGTTATGCCGTATGTTCATTTGCCAATTCAATCTGGTAGTGATGAAATATTAAAAAAAATGAATAGAAAATATACTATTGAAGAATATAAAAAATTGTTTGATGAAATAAAGAATAAAGTAAAAAACGTTTCTGTTACTACAGATATTATCGTAGGTTTTCCAAATGAATCTGATGAAGATTTTCAAAAAACATTGGATATTGTCGATTATTGTAAGTATGATGGAGCTTATACATTTATTTTTTCTCCGAGAGAAGGAACGCCAGCAGCTAAAATGATTGATAGTACTTCTATGGAAGTAAAAGAACAAAGATTGTATAAATTAAATGAACTTGTAAATAAATATTCTTTGGAAAGTAATAGAAAACTAGTTGGAAATATTGAAAAAGTTTTGGTTGTTGGTAAAAGTGAAAAAGACGATTCAAAAGTTTTTGGATATACAGAAACCATGAAACTTGTTAATTTTGTTGGGACACCTGATTTAATTGGAAAGATTATTGATGTTAAAATTACTGATGCTAAGAGTTTTAGTTTGGATGGAGAAGTGAGTCAAGATTAAATTCTTGGCTCTTTATTTGTTAATAACATAAAAAAAAGTCCAAATGGACTTTTGATTTTTAAATGGTGGCTCGTCTGAGATTCGAACTCAGGACCCTTTGATTAAAAGTCAAATGCTCTACCTACTGAGCTAACGAACCAAATTCAATTTTGTTTTCATTTACTTTTAAAAAATAAATGGCTGCCTCGGCAGGATTCGAACCGGCGGAATGTCAGAGTCAAAGTCTGATGCCTTACCACTTGGCTACGAG
>CAKOKR010000013.1 GCA_934095965.1 uncultured Bacilli bacterium | reverse complement strand
TTGGGGGGACTTGAACCTCCGACCTCACGCTTATCAGGCGTGCGCTCTAACCAGCTGAGCTACAAGCCCACTAACAGAAACCTTTTTCATTTTATACTATTTTTTAAATATTTGCAATAGTTTTAATGAAATTTCTTGTTAATTTTTTCTCACCACATCTCAACGACGTAATAAAATTATACTATATAAATCATTACTTGTAAACAAAAAAATGACATTTTTTATAATATTTATGTCATTTTCTTTAATTTTTCTTAATTATAGAACTTTTTTAAAGATTCTTAAGCTATTTAATACTGATAATAATGTTACTCCGACATCTGCAAATACAGCTAAGTATATCGGTGTTATTCCCACTATTGCTAAAATTAACATTAATAATTTAAAGATTATTGCAAATATTATATTATTTAAAATTATTCTTTTAGTTAATTTACTTATTCTTATAGCTTTTGTGATACTACTTAAATCATCATTCATTAAAACAATATCACTTGCTTCGATTGTTGCATCACTTCCTATTCCACCCATTGCTATACCAATGTCTGATAACTTAATTACCGGGGCATCATTTATTCCATCACCAACAAAAGCAACATTTCCAAATATTTGGTATTCTTTAAGTAATTTGATTTTATCTTCAGGTAATAATTCAGCATGATAAGCATCAAGATTTAATTTTTTTGCTAAATCTTCCACTACTTCATCTTTATCACCGGATAATACTACTAGATTTTCAACAAGTTCACCTCTTAAGTCTTCTAGAGTTTCTTTAGCATTATCTTTTATCTTATCACTAATAATAATACTTCCAATACATTTATTGTTTTTTGCAACATAAATAACTGTTCCAACTGAATCAATTTCATCAACATCTATATTATTTTCTAAAAGTAATTCTTTCTTACCTACGAGTACTTTTTCTTTATCTAACTTGCAACTTATACCAAGACCTGCTATTTCTTTATAATTAGTTATCTTCATATCTAAAGCTCTATTATAAGCACTAACTATTGATTTACCAATTGGATGATTAGAATGTGCCTCAGCATTAGCTGCTACTTTTAATACTTCATGAGTATCCCCATTTATCTTTGTTACTTCAAATACTCCTTTTGTAAGGGTTCCTGTTTTATCAAATAATATAGTTTTTATATTACTTAAATTATCTAGTTCATTACTTCCCTTTATAAGGATACCTTCCTTACTTGCACGACCAATTCCTGCAAAATAACCTAAAGGTACTGATATTACTAGTGCACATGGACATGATATAACAAGCATTTCTAAAGCACGATATAACCATGTATTAAAGTCACATCCTAGAATTGTTGGAATAACTACGATAAGTATAGATAATAAAACCACTATCGGAGTATATATTTTAGAAAACTTAGTTATAAACTTTTCTGTTTTAGCTTTCTTTTCATCAGCATGTTCCATAATATCAATTATTTTACTTGCTGTACTAGTTTTATATGTTGATGTTGAATTTATTTCTAATATACCTTCGATATTAATGGTACCACTTAATACAGTATCTCCTTTTTTAACACTTAAAGGTTTTGATTCACCAGTTAAATTTTTTGTATCTAAGTGACTTACCCCATTTATAATTATTCCATCTAAAGGTATTTTTTCACCTGGATTAACAATTATTATATCATTTAATTTAACTTTTTTAGTACTTACTAGTTCTCCATTTTTAAGTCTTGTTTTATCACTTCTTAAATCCATTAATTCAATAATAGCTTTTTTAGAATTATCAATAGCTTGATCACTTAGATATTCTCCGAGTGAAAATAATAACATTACAAGTACTGCTTCTGGATATTCTTTTATATAAAAGGCTCCGAGTGTTGCAATAATCATAAGTAAGTTTTCATCAAATAATTCTTTCTTTTTAATGTTTTTTAAAGCATTTTCATATACTTTTTTTGATACAAAAACATAACTTATTACAATTACAATCAAATATGCTGTTTTAAAATTTTTCAAAAACATACTTATTATAAGAAGTACAGCACTTATTAATATACGTATTAAATCTTCATTAAATTTTATCTTTTTCATAGTTTTATTCCTTCCTTGATATGTTCAAGACCATATTCCATTATTACTTTAATGTGATTATCTGCAATACTATAATATATTACTTGTCCTTCTTTTCTTGTTTTAACTAAATTAGTACTTCTTAAGTAACTTAGTTGATGTGATACTGCAGATGGACTTACATCAATTTCTTTACTTATGTCATTTACACATGTTTCATCTTTTAATAATACTTCAAGTATTCTAAGTCTTGTGGCATCTGCAAATACTTTAAAAAATTCACTTAATTCATTAATTATTTTTATATCTTCCATATTTTCTCCTTATCTGAATATCTGTTCATATATTCATTATATAACAAATATATCTTTATTACAAGAAAAAAAGAACATAATTTACGTTCTCTTTAACTATTCTTTTGCCAGTTGGCTTTGAAGTGGAGGTCACCAGAATATAATGCTTTTCCATTTTTTTTGGTTAATATAAAATCTTGGGGGATATTTCCATTACTACCCGTCCATCCAATGAAAGTATATCCCGTTCTAGTTGGTTCATATAACGAAAAATCGTCGATGTAGTTTTTTTGATTTCTAGTGCTTTCCGTACCTCCGTTTAAATCATAAGTTATTTTATATGCTTTAGAATTATCATATGGAAGCGATACACTACCAGTTATACTTTTAAGAATTAATTGGCTATCAAAATAATCTATAATTCCATCTTGATTTACATCAGCTAATACTTCTTCTTTTGCTGTTAGTTCTGTTTTTCCATTAACGTAATTTAGAATGACTAGTGTATCATTTACACTTATACTTCCATTTTGGTCAACATCTCCTAGTAATCCCCAGTTAGCTTTTAAAGTAATATCTTCCGTATTAGTGGATTCTATTTTATATGATAGTGATGGAGTATCTGTATCAGTTCTTGTCCAACCAATAAAAACATATTTGCCTTTTGTTGCTAAAGTTGTATCTATTGTCATTTCTATTCCTTCAGCATATTGTTCTGTTAAAATTCCTATCGGAGTACCACCATCTAAATCATATGTTATTTTATGAACGGTTGATGTTGTATATGGCAAAGCAATTAAATTTGCACTTTTTTTCATTATAAGTGTAGAATCTATGTTATCAATAACCCCATCCTTATTAACATCTGCTGCCGTCCTTTCAAATTTAGTTAAGGCTCTACTACCATTTAAATATTGATTTACTATTACAGCATCTGTCATATCAACTGCTCCACCATTGTTCACATCCCCTATTGCATAAACTAATTCATCTTTTTGAATTATTGCTTCTGCTGTTAAGGTTTTACCTTGGTTATCTACTTGATTTGTATCTAGATTTATGAATGTTACTTTGAATGTATATTCATGATTAGTATAATTTGTATTTGAATTTGATGTTATTTCTTGGTTTTCTGCGATTGCATAAGTACTTGTGGCTTTAGTTATATCAAAACCTTTTACTCCATTTGTAGTTGTTCCATCATAATAAGTTAATCCTTCGATTTCTGTTATTTCTCCGTTTGGTCCAGATACTGTTAGAATTATTTCTGGTTTCTTATCTTCTGTTGTGTATGTAAAGCCATTACTTTTAATAGCAAAATATATATAATAATTATATGTAGCTGTTTTTTTAGTACCATTTGCTTTTAGAGATGCTGTAGCTATTGTTTCATCTGAAAGATTATCTCCTCCATTAGTTAAATTAAATTGTGTTGCTGTAATGCTATATCTTTATCAACACTAAATTTAAAATCATCAACATTATCCACAGATAGATTTAACTTACTTGATGCAGAATCACTTATTCTAGCTATAAAGTATGCAAATGTTACTCCAATTACTAATACTAATATTGACACTATTATAATCATGTATTTTTTCTTATTTTCCATATGTTGTTCTCCTTATTCTTTTAGTTATATAAATAAGTTTACAAACACCAATTGTAAACTTATTTTTTTATTATTTATTTGTATTAATTGTGATGTTACCAATTCCTGCATCAATCTTTATTTTGTTTTCTCCAGTACCAAGTTTTGTTTCATCACTTGATTCAGTTCCATTGATTGTAATTTTTCCAATGCCTTTGTCTAAATCAAAATCATAATCATTACCAATTAAATTTAAATTTATTTCTCCGATACCTGAATCTATTTTACTATCTCCGGTTATTTTACCATCAATTGTAACTTTACCAGTACCTGCATCAAGTTTCAAATTGTTAAGGGTTGAATTATCAATTGATATTTCACCTGCTCCGCCTTCAATCCTTGTTTCATTAAAGTATACTCCACTTAAATTAACTTTACCAGCACCAAGTTCTAGTTTTAAGTTATCTGCTATAATATTACTACATTCTAATGTACCTGCTCCAATTTCAATATTAATTTTATCTAATTGAATTGGTAATGTTATTGTTATAATGCTTGTATTTTTCTTTGATAAAGAGAATTTATTATCTTTGATTGAAAGTCTTCCATCATTTTCTGATACTTTAAGTTTTTTTGTTGCATTATCAACAGAAACAGTAAATTCATCCCCTTCTTTTAATATAACTTTTGATGCACTTGTATCAATTTTTAATTCAGTTAAGTTATCATATCTATAAACAAATGAATCTGTTGTATTAGAACCAGATATATTTCTTGCTATAGATACCACTAAATCAAGAATTAAAGCAATGATTACAACTGCTAAGGCTATTGCACATATTTTTACTATTTTGTGTTGTTCGCTCATTTTATTTCAATTCCTCCGAATACACATACTGCATCAATATAGATTATTTTTTTGCTATCTTTAGATTTGTGAGTATTTGATACTCCACCAAATATTGGTGTAGTTCTTACCTTTACTTCAACATCTTCTGGTATAATTATTTTTATTCCTGCAAATATTGAACTTGCTTTAATAATTGTTTCTTTACCAAGTTTTGCATCTGTTAAATCTAGTTCAAGACTACCAAATACTGCATCTAAGTTAGCACCTTTGAAATCTCCACTTTTATTTATTTTTTGTTCTCCGAAAGATACTGTTAGATATTCACGTTTTTTATCATCTAACTTTTCTAGTTTTTCTTTGATTCCTTCTTTATCTGGATTTTTAAATATTAGGGATAAACCAAATAATACTATAATTATAGGTACTGCAAGTTTCCATACTAAATCAAGGTTAATAATATCACGACATGCAAGAAGTAATAAAATACCTATGATTAACCAGATAGAACTACCCCATTTACCTGTTTCTTTCGGATCAATTAAACTTACAAATGATGGCACAATAATAAATAATGTCCACCATCCATCAAAGAAAATATCAATGTTTGTTATACCTGTTGCATTAAGTCCCCAGATAATACCTAATAAAACCAAAACTATTCCCCATAAAACACGACTAAGATCTTTCATATTTACCTCACTTTCTATATTAAGTATATAATACTTTTTCTTAATTTTCAATCATATATTTAATGGATCAAAATCTATTTCTAATCTTGTATCTTTATTCATTATAAATATATTATCTAATTCTTTTAATACTTTAAGTAAGTTATCTTCTTTTTTATATTTGATAATTATTTGCATACGATATTCATTATTAAATTTAAAGACATTTGCCATAGTTGGTCCAAGAATTAAAAATTCATTGCTTAAATTATTATCTAAATATTTCTTTACTTTTTTACTATTTTCAATTGTGGTATCATAATTTGTACCAATAACTTTTAGGCTTACTAAATAATAATATGGTGGATATTTTAATTTTTTTCTAAAATTCATTTCATATAAGTAGAACTTGTTATAGTTATTTTCTTTAACACAATTTATAACATAGTTATCTGGATTAAATGTTTGAATTATTACTTCACCACATTTATCACTTCTTCCACTTCTTCCAGCAACTTGACAAAGTAATGAAAATGTATTTTCACTTGACCTAAAATTAGGAATATTTAGAGAACTATCCGCATTAATGATTCCAACCAAAGTAACTAATGGAAAATCTAGACCTTTACTAATCATTTGAGTTCCAAGTAATATATCATATTCATGATTTTTAAATTTTTCAATTATTTTTTCATGGGCACCTTTTGTTCTAGTTGTATCTTGATCCATTCTTAAAACTCTGGCACTTGGAAATTTTAACTTAATATTTTCTTCAAGTTTTTCGGTGCCAAGTCCATAATAATTTAGTGATTCTTCCCCGCATTTTGGACATCTATCTTCTTTTTTTGTTTTATATCCACAATAATGACATGTTAGATTATTACTTGTTTTATGATAAGTTAGGGTTATATCACAACTTGGACATTTATAAGTATATCCACAATTACTACATGTAATATATGTTGAAAAACCACGACGATTAAGAAGAAGAATTATTTGTTCTTGATTATTTAATTTTTCATTTATTTTTTTGCTTAGTAAATCACTAAATATCATGTTTCTTTTTTTCATTTCTTCTTCCATATTAACAATAGTTATTTTAGGAAGAATACTTTTACCTACTCTTTTATTTAGTGTTAAGAGTGTATAAACATGTTTATCCGCTCTAGCTTTTGATTCAAGTGATGGTGTAGCTGATGCAAGTACAAGAGGTATATTATTATACTTTGCTCTAAATTTAGCTATATTTCTAGCGTGATATCTTGGATTATTATCTTGTTTATAACTTTGAGCATCTTCTTCATCAATAATTATAATACCTAAATTTTTAACTGGTGCAAATATTGCACTTCTTGTACCTACTACAACATGAACTAATCCACTTGCTATTTTTATGTATTCATCATGTTTTTCACCTTCAGATAATGAACTATGAAGTATTGCAACATCACTTCCAAATGTTTCATAAAATCTTTTTGATATTTGGGTAGTTAAGCTTATTTCAGGAACTAATACTATTGCACTCTTACCATTTTTAATAACAGTTTCAATTAATTTAATATATATCTCAGTTTTTCCTGAACCAGTTACACCATGCAATAGAAATGTTTCATAGTGATTTAGAGATGCTTCGATTTGTTTTTTTACTGTCTCTTGTTCATTAGTTAATACTTTATTTATGTTATCACTCGTTTTATTAATACGATATTTTTTTACTTTTTCAATATTTATAATTTTTTCATTAAGTAATGGTTCATACACACTTTTAATTATACCTTTTTTATTAACACTTTTATTTTTTAATAATTCATCAATTAAATTAATTTGTCTTTTTTTACGTTGGTTATTATTTTTGTATTCAATAGCTTTATCTTCATCAATAATTTTTAAATATTCATCATATAAATCATAATTATGAGTATTTTTTTTAACCTTTAGACTTGATGGTAACATAGTTTGATATGCTGTAATTAGGGAACATAATGTTGTTTCTTTTAAGTATTTTCCAAGGTGCATTAATTCTTCATTTAATACAAGATTTTCATCAACAATATTACTAATATATTTTATTTCATAGTCTTGTGATTCTATATTATTTATAATATCTGTTACAAAACCTATTACTTCTTTACTACCAAAAGAAACAGATACTTTCATACCTATTTTTAATTTATCTTTTAAATATTCTGGTATCATATAAATAAATTCTTTATCTAATTTTTTTACACTATATTCAATTATTACTTTTGCATACATGGTATCACCTTTTCCTAAGTTATTATATCATAATTTTAAAAAAATCCCTAATTTCTTAGAGATTTTATTTGTTTTTCATAATCTTTACTTTGACAAATATATGAACCAGATACTATACCATCAACAAAGTTAACGTCTTTTATTACTTTATCATTTATTCCACCATCTAGATATATTTCAAAATTATATTTATTTTTGTAACTTACTAATTCATTTAATCTAGGTATTGTACTTGATAAGAATTTTTGTCCACCTTTTCCAGGATAAACACTCATTAAAAGAATTCTATCTATATATTTAAAGTAATGTTCATATAAAGATATATCTTCATCGGGATTAATAGCTATACCTTTTTTGATATTTAACTCATCTAGTTTTAAAAAGAAATTAATTATACTTTCTTGAGTTTTAGGATGAATATAAATTATACTTGGTTTTAAAGGGATTAATTTATCTAGATAGTTACTTGGATTATTAAGCATTAAATGTAGTTCAATATCTTTTTTATTATCACTAAAATAAGTGGGTAAATAATTTATATCAAAGTTTTTTGTTCCACAATAGATTCCATCCATTAAATCAACATGAATTGCATCTGCGGATGTTTCATTTATTTTATCAATAGTTTTTTTAGTATCATAAATACTACTTATATAGCTTACTGTTATTTTCATGGCACTCCTTTAAAAATCTGGTGTAATTTATGTATCTTGAAGGAAGTATTTTGCCTTCAGATACAGCTTTCAATACTTTACAATTTTTTTCTTTTATATGCATACAATCTTTAAAATCACATTCATAATTTAAAAACTCTTTAAATGTATTTTTTAATTCTTCTTTAGTAATATTTTTTAAATCAAGGGAAGAAAAACCCGGAGTATCTACGAAATACATATTTTTTATTTGGTATATTTCGGTATGTCTTGTTGTGTGAACTCCTCGATTTAAAGCTTCACTGATTGGTTTAGTTTCTAGATTTAATTTTTTATTTAATTTATTTAGAATAGTTGATTTACCTGCTCCAGTTTGACCTGTTAAGACAATAGTTTTATTTTTTAGTACTTTCTTTAATTTAAATAAATTTTTATTAGTTAATACCACTATTCCAATTTTTTCATAATACTTTTTTAATATTTTTATATCAATTAATTCTTTTTTATTTAATAAATCTAATTTTGTTAGACATATAACTGGAGTTATATTATTACTTAAGATAACACTTATTTCTTTATCAAGTAGGCTTAGTGATAAATCTGGTTTTTTAACACTTGTTACAATTAATGCTATATCTACATTACTTACGCTTGGTCTATCAAGGGTATTTGTTCTAGGTAATATTTCTTTGATTAGTAATTTTTCAACATCAACTTTAACCTTATCACCCACTAAAGGGGAAAGATTTAGATTTCTAAACTTTCCCCTAGCAGAGCACACATATTCTTTTCCCTTTATATTTACTGTATATTGATTTGATATTTGTTTTATTATTATTCCATTCATTATTCTAAGTCTCCATTATCTGGTTCTTCAACATTTGATGATGGGGTCTTTGCTATATCAACCACCACTGTATTATTTCTAACAACTAGTTTTCCAGCTCTTGGAAATCTTATTACTCTTCCTTCTTCATATTCACTTGTTTCAATATAGTTTGGTTGAACTTTTACATCATATTCAGCACAAAAATCTAAGACATCTTGCAAATACATTTTTTCTGCAACAAAATCAGGATAATATACTTTAATATTAGGAACATATAAAGTTATAAAGCTTCCTTCGGATAGTTTCTCTCCAGCTTCAACAGATTGTCCAATAATAACTCCTTCTTTATATTCTTCTTCACCTGTATTATCAACATCTTTCGTAGATATACTTACTTGTAATTTTAATGCTTCAAGTTTACCTTTTATTTCTGATGCATTTTTACCTGTGTAATCTTCGATAGTTATTTTTACATCTCCGAGTGATTTATAAAGAATTATTTCTGTTCCTTCTTTTCTAATACTTCCTGCTGCAGGAGATGTTCTTGATACTTTACCTTCAGATACCGTTTCATTTGCTTCTTCTCTTTGTTCATCTGATACTACAAAACCAGCATCTTGTAACTTTTTAATAGCATCAGTTACAGAATAATTTGATACGTCTGGTATTGCAACTTGTTTTGTTTGAGTAATCTTAGGTATTAAAACAAATACTGTTGTGATCATTACTACGAGACCTACGAATATACTTGCAAGAATTATTAATAATTTATTTTGAGAGTCTTCTGATTTATTTTTCTTTTTTGCCACGGTTACTTCACCTTCTTCTTTAGTTTTTACTGGTTTAACATTTTCTTTCTTAACATTTTTTACTAACTTTTCTCCATCATAATCATTTTCAGGATACTTAAATGTTATTTTTAATTCATTGGCACGTGATTCATCAAGACATGTTTTTAAATCTTCATGCATTTCACGAGCATCTAAGTACCTGTTTTTTGGATTCTTAGCTGTTGCTTTTAAAATTATATTTTCAACACTTTGAGGTATATCAGGTATTTCATCTTTAATACTTGGCATTGGTTCTTTTAAGTGTTTAAGTGCTATTTCTACAGCATTATCTCCGCGGAATGGAAGTTTACCCGTTAAAAGTTCATACATTAAAATACCAATTGAGTAAATATCACTTTGAAGAGTTGCACCTTTTCCACTTGCTTGTTCTGGTGGAAGATAATGAACACTTCCCATTACTGAATTTGTTTGAGTAAGCTGAGTTGCATTCATTGCTACCGCTATACCAAAATCTGTTATTTTTATTAAACCATTTTCTAATATCAATATATTTTGAGGTTTTATATCTCTATGTATAATATATGAGTCATGAGCAACACTTAAGCCATTTGTTATTTGAAGTGTTATATCTACAACTTCGGGTACTGTTAATTTACCACGTTTTTTAAGTAGTGCTTTAAGGTGTTTTCCTTCGACATATTCCATGACAATATAGTATTCACCATTATCTTCACCAACATCATAAACTTCGACGATATTTGGATTAGACAAACTACTTGCAGATAAAGCTTCTCTTTGAAAACGACGCACAAATTTTTCATCATTTGCTAAATCACCACGAAGTACTTTAACTGCTACATTACGATCAAGGATTGTATCATATGCTAAATAAACATTAGCCATTCCTCCTTCACCGATTGATTTAATTATTTGGTATCTATCACTAATTTTTTGCCCCTTCATTATCATGCAAAATCACCACTTTCTCGAACTAAGTATGCAATAGAAACATTATCTGTTCCTCCTCTTGCATTACATTTTTTAATTAATTTTACAACTTTTTCTTCTGCTGTTAAGTCAGGTTCTAACAATACTTTTTCTATTTGTTCATCACTAAGCATTCCAGTAAGTCCATCACTACATAAGAATACTTCATTACTTCCATTATCAACATCAAAAATATCAGGTTCACATTTTTCTGTAACACCAAGGGCTTTCATTAAAACATTTTTCTTTGGATGATTCTTTGCTTCTTCAAGAGTTATATCTCCGGTATCTACTAGAAAGTTTACTAAAGTGTGAGGTTTTGTAACTTTATGTAGTTTATTATTTTTCATAACATATCCAGATGAATCACCAATATTTGCAAATATTAGAAATTCTTTAGTTACTATGGCTGCTACTACTGTGGTACCAAGTCCTTTAGAATTTTCATTTTCTTCACCATATTTAAATATTTCTTTATTTATTTCATTGATGTTATCTGATAACCAATTAACGGCATCAATTTTAGTACCAACTGAAGCACTTTCTTGAAATCTTTTTCCTAAGTGTGTTACTGTCAAGGCACTTGCTACTTCACCTTTTCGGTGTCCACCCATTCCATCTGCTACAACACATAAGTATTCACCATTTATATTTTTTAAAATAGTAACACTATCTTCATTGTGTTCTCTTACTCTACCGGTATCGGTTAAATAAAATGTTTTCATGATTTAATCACTCTCGCTTCTTAACTGTCCACATGCTGCTTTGATTTTTCCACCAAACTCACGTCTAACAGTTACATTTATTCCTGAATCTTTTAAATATTTGTAAAAATTATCTATTCTTTCTTTACTACTTTTGGTAAAATCAATATTATTTGTTTCATTATATGGTATTAAATTAACATATACATTCATACCACTTAGTAATTTTACTAAGGCTTTGGCATCTTCTAATTTATCATTTACCATATTAAGCATAACATATTCTATGGTTACTCGTCTATTAGTTTTTGCAATATAGTCCTTAATTGCTTGTATAACTGTGTCAACATCATAAGCTTTATTAATTGGCATAATCTTATTTCTTACTTCATTTGTTGGTCCATGAAGAGATAATGCTAAGTTAACTTGCCAAGGAAGTTCACTGAATTCTTTGATTTTTGGAACTAATCCACAAGTTGATACAGTAATATGTCTTGCTCCGATAGCTAAACCTTTGGCATCATTTATTATTTCTATAAATTTGATAATGTTATCATAGTTATCAAATGGTTCTCCGATACCCATTAATACTACACTATCTATTCTTTTATTAATATACTCTTCAATAAGTAAAATTTGTTCTACAATTTCATATGTTTCTAAGTTTCTTACCTTTTTAAGACGTCCTGATTCACAAAAATGACATCCCATGTTGCAACCAACTTGACTTGATACACAAACTGATAAGCCATAGTCATGTTCCATTAATACTGCTTCAATTTTTTCGCCATCAAGTAATCTAAATAAAAACTTTTTAACTAAATCTCCTTCTTGTACTAATTCTATTTTGATAAAATCAAAAGAAAAGTCATGACTCAGTTTTTCTTGCATATCTTTTTTAATGTTACTAAACTCTGCTGGGTTCCATTTTTTATGAACATATAACCATTCAAAAATTTGTGTTGCTTTAAACTTTTTTTCATTTATACTTAGAAAATAATCTTCGAGACTTTTTCTAGTAATTCCAAATATGTTATTCATTTTACCTCCGTTTATTTTTCTTTGATAAGCTTCTTACTAATTTTAAATTACCATAATCTTTATATTTTTCATAATAATCATGTTCAAATAATATTTCTTTGAATGATGCATTATTTATTTCTTCTTCGATTTTTTCATCTTCATGTGTTCCTTTAAAAATTTCTTTTGATGCTTCTTCTTTTTCTTTGTTGTATGAATAAATATAACTAGTTAATGTAACTATTTCACTTAGAACTAATGGCATAATTAATGTACCAAATAAATGATTTTCATTAATATTACTTATTTTGGTAGCTAAATTTGCTCCGAGATAATTTAAAAATGTTTTATCAACAAGTAAGTATGATATAGATATTGTTATACCTGCGACCCACATTTTAAGTTTACCAAATATATTTGATTGAACATTTAAACCTTCATTATATTTTATGGCACTTACTCCGGCGATTGATAACTCAAGGATAATTGGTATAATTGCTATCGGGGTAATACTTGCAAGTAAAATCATGTTTACCACTAAAAAGAATTTATCACTCAAGGCATCAAATAAGCTTCCAAAGAATGTTGATGATTTTAGTTTTCTAGCCATTAGGCCATCAATAAAATCTGTTGCAAAACACCCAGTTGAAAGAAGAAATGTTGCAAAACCACCATATATTTTAAATATTGGAAGTAATGCAAATATTCCAATTACTCTGAGTAAGGTTACAAAATTAGTTAACCCAAATTTAAGCCATTTTTTATTCATATTATCCCCCGTAAATTATTTGTTAGAATCTATCTTAGCACACTTTCCAACATTTGTAAATTCTAAATTGTAGTTATTAGTTGTTGTTGTAATGGTTATGTTTGTTATATATTCTAAATTTGTTTTTACTAGAACTTGATATCCATCCTTTTTATATGAAATCATTCTTTCATTATCACTTTTTTCTACATTATATAAGTATTCTTTTAAATTGGTAAATAATGTAGATAAATTTAAAAAATCTTCAGAACCATCGTATATACTTGGTATTTCTTCTTCATTATCTAATAAAACTTTAGTTATTTTACCATTATCTATTTTATATTTTGTTATACCTGTGATTGTTTCTTTATAACCAATATCAATGTAGTTACACATAGATCCTTCATATATTTCTTTTTCTGTATCATTTGTAACTATATATTTATAATCATAACCATCATTTAATAAATTTTTTTCCATATCTGTATAGTTTACAAATACTGGTGTATTATCTTGTTTTTCATCTTCTTTTTTATCATTTTTATTTGTTATTTTAAACATTACAAATATTATAACTATAAAAAATATCCAGATAAGAAGTTGTATTGCATTTTTATTTTCAGTTTTCATCATTTATCACCATTCCTATATTTAGTGTTTTATTCCCATTGATGAAGCTTTTGATATCCATGTTCTTTTTACCACTTGGTTTAACAAGACCCAAATAAATTATCCCATCACTGCAACTGATACCTAAGTTATTTTTATCAAGTACTACAATTTTACTTGTATCTTTAGTATCTTTTTTTACAAATGTTGCATCAAGTACTTTTATTTCTTGATTATTAATTATAATATTTGCAAGTGGCCATGGATTTAAGCCTTTGATTTTACCGATTATTTTATTACCTTCCTCATTAAAGTTTAATCTTTCATCACTTCTTTTAATCATTGGTGCTAAAGTAAATGTATTTGGTTGTTTGTAAGATTTTGCAGTGCCATCAAGTATTTTTGGTAATACTTCTTTTAGTGTTGTAACACCTAAAGCTGATAACTTATCATGAAGAGTTCCAACATTATCATCATTAGTTATTGGTATTTCATTTATTTTTATTATATCACCAGAATCCATTCCTTCATCCATATAATAAATAGTTATACCAGTCTTCTTTTCATTATTAAATAATGCCCATTGAATCGGTGCTGAACCACGATAGTTTGGAAGAATTGATGCATGAACATTAACACATCCAAGTTTAGGTATATCTAAGACATCTTTTGATAATATTTGTCCATATGCACATGTAACTATTAAATCAATATCAAGATTTTTTAATGGTTCATAATCTAGTCTTAATTTAGTTGGTTGAAATACAGGTATGTTATTAGACTCGGCTAAGACTTTAACTGGACTTGGTACTAGTTCTTTTTTTCTACCTGTTATTTTATCGGGTTGAGTAACCACCATTACGACATTTGTTGTATCAATTAAATATTTTAAAATAGGTACTGCAAAATCTGGTGTACCCATAAAAACAATATTTTTTTCTTTCATAATTTCACCATCTTTCATTAATAATTATATAATAATTTGAAAAAGAAGACAAGCTTACTTACTTATCTTCTTCACATTTTAAGCATGTTTCTTCGCCATTTTTATCTACGAGTAATTCACCACATGATTTGCAGATGTTACCTGTTGGACGATACCACAAAGCATAATCGCATTTTGGATAGTTGTTACATCCATAGAAAATTTTACCTTTTTTAGTTTTTCTTTCAACGATATATCCTTTTTCACATTTAGGACATTTGCAAATTTCTGTTATTTCTTTTTTATCCTTTTTTATATATTTACATGTTGGATAATTACTACATGCAACAAATTCTCCGTATCTTCCTTTTCTAATTACAAGAGGACTTCCACATTCTGGACATACTTCACCGGTTTCTTCAGGTCCTTTTTTCTCCATTTCATGGAATGCTTTTTCTACGAGTGGTTCAAATTCATTATAGAACTCATGTAATACCTTTTTATAATCTTTTTTATCTTCGGCGATTTCATCTAAGTCATGTTCCATATTTGCAGTGTATTCAACATTAACTATGCCACTAAAAAATTCTTGTAATTTATCAGTTGTTTCAATACCTATCTCAGTTGGTTCAAACTTTTTATCTTTTAAAACTACATAACCACGATCTTTGATTGTTGCAACAATACTTGCATATGTAGATGGACGACCTATACCAAGACTTTCCATTTCTTTGATTAAGCTACTTTCAGTGTATCTTGGTGCTGGTTTAGTAAAGTGTTGAGTTTTTGTTATATCATCTGCAGTGATGCAACCTGATTTATAATTTTTTAAGTCTGGTAATATTACATCTTCGCTATCTTCATATTCATGATATACTTTTAAATAACCATCAAATGTTAATACGCTACCTGTTGCTTTGAATGTGTAACCATTGTTTTCTAATGTTACTGTGGTAGCTAGAGTTTTTGCATCTGCCATTAGGGATGCTAGAGCACGCGTATAAATTAATTTATATAATTTATATTCATCTGGTGTTAAATATGCTTTGATACTTTCTGGAGTTCTATTGATACTTGTTGGTCTAATACCTTCGTGAGCATCTTGAATGTTTTCATTTTTCTTACCCTTTTTAACATAACCAATATAGTTTTCTCCGAATTTACCTTTGATAAAACCGAATGTTTCTTTAACAAATGATTCACTTACACGAATACTATCGGTACGCATATAAGTAATTAACCCAACTGTTTCACTTCCAACATTTTTACCTTCATATAAATCTTGTGCTATTTTCATAGTTTTTGATGGAGCAAAACCTATTTTATTTGATGCTGCTTGTTGTAATGTACTTGTTTTAAATACTTCACGACCACTTTTATTTTTTTCTTTTTCTTCGACACTTTCTATTTTAAATGATTTAGAGAGTTTAGATAATATTTCATCTGCTGCAACTTCATTTGGTATTTCAATATCTTTACCATGATATTTATCTAGACTTGCTTTAAAATCTTTAAAGTCTGCTTCGATTGTCCAATATTCACGAGGTACAAAAGCTTGTATTTCTCTTTCCCTATCTACGATTAGTTTTAATGCAACACTTTGAACACGACCTGCAGATTTACCACCAGTTTTTCTTTGCATTAATTTACTTAATCTAAAACCAATTATTCTATCTAAGAATCTTCTTGTTTCACCAGATCTAACTAAATTCATATCTATTTTACCTGGATTATTAATAGCATTTATAACAACATCTTTAGTTATTTCATTAAATACTACCCTTTTATATTTGTTATCTGGTATTTTAATTTCATCATAGATGTGCCATGATATTGTTTCTCCTTCACGGTCTGGGTCTGTTGCAAGATAGACAGTTTCAGCATCTTTGACATCTTTTTTCAAGTTTTTTACTTCTTTGTTTTTACCTTTGATAATTTGATAATTTGGTGTAAAGTCATTTTCTACATCTATACCTAGCCCATATTTACCAGTTGTTGCTAAGTCTCTGATGTGACCTTTACTTGATACTACTTTGTAATCACTTCCTAAGTATTTTTCAATTGTTTTACATTTAGCAGGTGATTCCACTATTACTAAGTTTTTCATTCATTTTCCTCCCAATTTTGTTTAGCATCTTCTAATTCTTTTAAGCTTGTTTCAAGGTAATTAAAATAATTATTTCTTATAATTGATGCACTTGCTTGCATTCTTCCTGTTACAATATTATTTATTTCAAGTACTTTATCTACATTATATGTTTTATCGGTTGTATACTTGATTGTTGCATCACTTGCATTATAATAGGCATCTTTATTTTTCCAAGAACCATCAGCGAAGACTACTAAATCTAAATAATTTTTGCTAAAGACATCAGCTCCCATATAATATCTAGCATCATAATCTAAGTTAAACATATTTGCTAGTGTCGGAGTTAAATTTATATAAGAACTGTATTTTTCTACAACTTCATGATTAATTTTACTATTGTAAATAACCATTGGTGTTCTTTCGACTTCATAATCTTCTAAGTCATATGTAAGAACATTGCTTATTGTATCGTTTTTTAAGCCATATGGATAGTGGTCTCCATATAAAGCTATAACTGTATCGTCTAGTTTACCTGATTCTTCAAGACGAGAAAGTAAGATTCCTAGACTATTATCAAATGTTTTTAATTTTGACATATATCTACGTAAGTCAATCGGATAATCAGTATTTTCGGTTAAATCTAAGTATTTATCACCTTCAACACTTGATACACCATAAGGTTGATGAGCAGATACAGTAGTTAACCATAACATAAATGGTTCATCACTATTATCATTTAATGTTATATCCATTGCTTTTTTCATGAAATCTTCATCACTTGCCCAGTTACGATATTCACTATAATAAGGAATACCTAGAGATTCTACACCATAATATATACCACTACCTAAGTTTTTATGTATTATGCTTCTTGCATAATAGTGTTCAGTATAATCATGCATACTACTTGTTTTATAACCCGCTCTATTAAATAGATTAAATATTGATGTAAAGTATGTATTATCTTTATAAACGTTGGCAGTACAATTATTTTGAATTGTGTAAAGTCCAGTCATTCCACTAAATTCATTATTTCCAGTTGCACAACTATTTCTTGGGCTATAATTATTTTCAAATACAATACCACCGGTATATAATTTATAAAAGTTTGGATATAAATCCTTATTAATTATGATATCATTTGTACTTTCCATCATAATTACTATTAAGTTTTTGCCTTCGAATATACCTGTTTTTTCATTACTTGTTTTAGTATTATTACTAATTAAGTATTTATTTATATTGTTATTTAATATATCAGTTTCATTGTTTATTAATTCATTCCATAATGTATCATCAACTTCATTATCACTTTTTTTAGTTGTATCAGTATTAAGGGCAAAAGATACATCTTCGGATACTACAGTTCCTTTTGATCTAATATCTAATACTCCGAAACCTAAGATACCAAATTGATTTACCACAATACTTGGTACACTTGGATAACTAAATAAGTCTTTGTTACTAACAGTTTGTAATTTATTTTGCATGAAGTTTGCTGTTAATGTATAGTTATAACAAAGAGATATTACTACCAATGCTAAAATTGTTGTAATTGTTCTAATACCTGGTTCAAATACAATATTTGTTTTTAATGGAAATCTTTTTTCTATTTTCTTTTCTGTGTATTTATCTAAGAATATATAATATAACATTAATAATATAAATGGAATAAACATCAAATAAAACTTTGGTAAAAATGATTTTAAAAAGTCTTTGATATATGATGTTACTGCTCCGAGTTGGCTTGATGTGTTAACTGAAACATATACTCCGATGAAGTTATTAAAACCAAGTTCTACGAAAGCATAAATACTTACTGCAAGTGATATAAGTAATGTAAGAGCTTTACTAATGTGCTTATTAAACCATGAAAGGATAAAACTTACAAATAAACTTATAAAATTTAATCCAATAAATATTCTTAATAAGGCATAACTAAATACGTTTATACCACTTATTAATCTAAATGTAATTTCTAAAATAGTTAAAAATATTAATAATATAATATAATTTTTAATTAAATTATTCTTTAACAAATTCTTCATTTTGCTTCACCTCTAATACTGCTTTAACAGGTTTATACGTTTTCCTGTAGAAATCTAATATACCATATTTTTTAATTATTTCCAAATGCTTTTTGGTAGGATATCCCTTGTGACTTTTAAATTCATATTCTGGATATTTCTTATCAAGTTCATACATGATTTGATCTCTTGTTACTTTTGCTAAAACACTTGCTGCAGCGATTGTTATTGATAAGGCATCACCATGAATGATTGGCATAGAATTATCTCTATTCAAGGGCATAGCATCTGTTATGATAAAGTCTGGTTTAATACTTAATTTACTTATTGCATCTAACATAGCCATTCTACTTGCTTCATATATGTTTACTTCATCAATTGTTTTAGCATCAATTATTGATATTCCATAACTTATTGCATCTTTTTTTATTATTTCAAAAAATTTATCACGTTTTTTTTCACTTAATTGTTTGGAATCATTTAAGCCTTCCAATTCATAATTTTTAGGAAGTATTACTGCTGCAGCTACAACTGGTCCACATAAAGGTCCTCTTCCTGCTTCATCACAGCCAGCAATTAAGTTATATCCTTGTTCATATAACTCATGTTCATATTTTAATAAATCTACTTTTTCCATCTATCGAATGTTACCCCCTTAATTGAGCCACTCACTAAATCATTATACACCTTTTGACATACTTTTTCATAGTCAATTTCATCATATTTGTCATAAAAATTAAATTTTCTGGCAAGATACTCAAAAGTTTCACTCATATCTTGGGGTTCTGGAATACCATATTTTTCACTTATCTTTTTAGGATAGTAAGTATTAAGTACTGAAATTAGATATGCTCCGATATCAGTCATATTTAATATTTCAGTTTTTATTGTTGCAACACTTGCTAAGTTTAGTGCTTCGGCATTATCTTCGATTTTTGGCCATAGAATACCTGGGGTATCTAAAAGAAGATATCCTTGATTTGTTTTTAACCAATTAATTTGTTTTGTTACACCCGGTTTATTTCCAGTTGTTGCAACCTTTTTACCTGCAAGTTTATTTATAAGTGTACTTTTACCAACATTCGGTGTACCTATTACTCCGATTTTAATTTCTTTATTTTTTAATCCTTTTAATGTTCTTTTTTCTTGAATTGGTTTAGTTACTTCATTTGTTAATTTAATTAATTTTTTATAGTCTTCATTATTTGTTAAATCAACTAAAATAGTTTTATAACCTAATTTTTCATATTCTAAAACCCATTTATTTGTTTCTTCAATATCACACAAATCTTTTTTAGTCATAACTAAAATGCAAGGTTTATCCTTGATTATTTCATCCATACCCTTCATTTTTGAAGATAATGGCATTCTTGCATCTATTACTTCATAGATTAAATCAATTAAATTTATTCTTTCTTTAATTTCTCTTTTTGTTTTAGCCATGTGTCCTGGATACCAGTTAATTCCGACTGATGGAAAACTTTTTGGACTATCATCTTTTTTCTTTTCTTGTCTCATTTTTCTTTTTTGATACATATCCATTTTAATCACTTCTTTCTATTTTATTTATTAAAGTTGTTACCATTTTTCCTTATATTCTTCTTTTGATGTAATAAAATCCAAAATATAAGAATCTTTTATGGTATTATTCACTAAATCACTATCTTTTTGGTAATTTGGCAACAAGCTGTTGCCATTTTTCATCATCAGCATATTCTTTTCAGAATAATTTCATTGACCTTATATTTCTTTCAGAAAAACCTTTCATATTAGGAAATGTTAATTTTAGTTCTGCTGACACCTTCTTTTTCAAAATTTATCTGTTTCTTCTATTAATAAATCAAAATCTGATTTATATAATTTATCTTGTTTGACTCTATACTTTTCAAATTCTGTTAATGCTTTATCACAAGCGATTTCATGTGATATTCTTCCAGCATCTTTTAATACATCTAAGTCATCTGCTAGTAAAAACTTATCTATTCTTGTAGACCAATCTTCCATAGTCATTGGAATATGTCTTTTTGCTCTATTTTCTGCTAAATCTAAAAATGCAGATACTATTAATTCTAGGCTTTCCATTTCTTCTTTAGATAAATAATTTTTAGCTATAACAACATCGGTTTCTAGTATTTTTCCATTTGGTGAGTTTTTCCAAGAAGTAAGACCCATATGTTCTTTTTCTGAATCAGCTCTATTGTATATAATTTCTGCAGCCGTTTGATGCGATACAGCATAGTGCATTTTATTTTGAACTTTTTTAAAAAATTTCATTGTTGTAGGAGATTTTTTGTCATAATCCACACTTGTTGTATAGATATCGGTAATTTTTTGATAAAACCTTCTTTCAGATAACCTAATTTCTCTTATTTCAGCAAGCAATGAATCATAATAATCTTCATCAAAGAATGTTCCATTTGCCATTCTTTTTTTATCTATTATGTAACCTTTTTTTGAAAATTTTTTTAAAATATAAGTTGCCCACCTTCTAAATTGAATAGCTCTATCTGAATTTACTTTATAACCAATTGAAATAACCATATCTAAATTATAATATTGTACATTTCTTTTTACTTCTCTATTACCTTCATTTTGAACTTGTAAGAATTTCTTACTAGTTGAACTTTGTTCTAATTCATAACTATTATATATGTCATTAATATGCATAGTAATATTATTTCTGGTTGTATTAAAAAGTTCTCCAATAGCTTTTTGTGTTAACCATAAATCGCCATCTTCAAATCTAACTTGAATTCCTTTATCGTGTGTTTGTCTTTCAAAGATTAAGAATTCAGCACTGCTACTTCTTACGATTAAATCTTTTGCCACTTTTATCATCTCCTTTTT
Source organism: uncultured Bacilli bacterium (assembly GCA_934095965.1). Taxonomy (GTDB): domain Bacteria; phylum Bacillota_I; class Bacilli_A; order RF39; family UBA660; genus Onthocola_B. The sequence continues at coordinate 10,465 of CAKOKR010000013.1, read as the reverse complement.
CTAAAATGTTTTTATTCTTTTAATATTTTTGTTGCTCAAATCCTAAATTCAGTTACTTTTTTAGAATCGATTTTATATCCAACTGCTATTATAGCATCTAAACTATAAACTTCACTATTTTTATATATTATTAATTTATTATCTTCCATTTGTTATTCTCCTTTCTTTTGTTTTATTTATTCTAAATAATTTACCTTTTTACCTGTCTTTGTTGCATATTCTATTTCAGACTTTGTTGAGTCTCCAATATAACCACCAACATTGATAACAAATATTTCATCTGCCATATCAATCTTTCTTTTATGCATATCATCTAGCATTTCTTTTGTTTTAGTAAGTGTTCCTTCATCCATATTTTCCCAGACTTCATCATCACCTGAATGACTAAATAGACCAACTGATATAACAATGTTTCCTTTTAAAGTTAAATCTTTTTGAGCTTTCATAAACTCATCTTTAAATCTTGTTGAACCACATAGAGTTATTACTTTATAATTTTTTATCATGGGTATGCCTTCTTTTAATAGTTTCTATTTCTACATAAGTGATATGGTTTTGCTATAGATTTCACTCTTTTTGATTCTAAAAAGAAATAATCATTTATATCTATTGCTGAGAAATCTTTTAACTTGCTACTTATATAAGTTATTACTTCGATCATGTTTGCTCTGATTTCTACTTCATATTTTGAATTTTCATCAATTAGTATTTTGTTATCTACGATGTTTGATAATTCTTCATTATATTCTAGGATATTTAAAGCCCTGAGTGTTTGAGGGATTTTATAATCTGCACAACCCACAAGGTGAGTATAATCAACTTTTTCTTTGTTAAGTAATTCTTTAATATGCAAAATATCGGATGTAAGTAATTGAGCTAATTTATAAAAATATATTTGTTTATTGTTATAAGTTCTTTCATCATAAAATTCTTTAAAGTTACTTATTATAATGTTAAATAATTCACTATCCTCATTAATATCTTTAATAAAGTTATAAAAGTTTCCATTCATATGCTCATTTACTGTTTTTGATATTGATGAAATTGTTTCATATCTTTCTTTTAGAAAAGGTATTTCTACATTACCTTTTAATATGTCAGAAAATTCTTCAAAAGATATATTTGCTAAATCATTATTACTTATATAATTTAATAGACAATATAGTAATGCATCAGAGCCATCTTTTTTTCCTTCATTTGTTTCTACTACCCATTTTGGACTACCCCAGAAACAGTAATCAATTGATTCAAACAGTAATAGGAAGTTTATAATTTTTTCAATATCCATATCTAATATATGGTATGGGTTACTACTTAACCAAAATTTAACTTTGGTTACATCTATATTTTTAATGTATTCATCTAAAACATCATAATTTATTTTTACATATTTGCTATTTGCTGCGACATAACTACATGATTTTTTAATATTTTCTAACATATTATCACTTCCTTTTAATAACTATTTTCTTTTTACTCCTTATTCTATCATAATTATCATTATTTTTAAATAAGTTTTATCTTAAAAATTAAAAAACAGGCAAAAAAATCTTTTTTACCTATTTATCAATCTTGCTTGATGTTTTTTCTAGAAATAATCTTTTATCAAAACTACCACGTTTTTCTCGTTTTAAGGTTGATACAGTTTCAATGTCTCTTATGGTTTTTCCATTTAATTTTGCAATTGCCAATAAAACTTCATAGACATCCGCTAGTTCTTCTGTTATTTCATCAATTGTTTGTGCCTTTTTAACTTCCATACATTCTTCGAATAATTTCTTTAATAATTCTTCTTTATATTCTTCATCATTTAAAACTCTAGTTGTTGGAACTTCTTTATTTTTCTTTATAATATCAGGGATGTTGTCCCTTACTAATTTGTTAAATACTTTTTCCATATTAATATAACTTTGCTCCAGCTGGTATGTTTTCATCAACAATCATTAAGTATAGTTTTTCTTCTTCACCTACGTTATATACTGCTGATAAAAGCATTCCACATGAATCAATTCCCATCATTTTTCTTGGTGGTAAATTTAATATTGCCACAACATTTTTACCAATTAAATCAACAGGTTCATAATATGCATGAATTCCACTTAAAATGGTTCTTTCATTTTCTGTTCCATCATCAAGAGTGAATTGTAATAATTTTGTACTTTTAGGAACTGCCACACAATCTTTAATTTTTACTACTCTGAAATCAGATTTACTAAATGTTTCAAAATCCACAAATTCTTCTGATATAGGTTCTATTTTTATATCTTCGTTCATATTCATTTCCTTCTTTCATATATTTATTCTACAATTAATTGGTAAATTTTTCAAGAAAAAAAGATGAAATTAATCATCTAATTTGAACATGTATATACTTCAGTGTTTTTATAAGCTTCTTTTATACTTTCCATAGTTTTCTTTTCTTCTAATTCTTCTTCCTTATTTTACTTAATTATAGCAAAACATTTTAAGATGAATAACATATATTATAATTTTCTATTTAAATTTAATACTTCACTTTCAACTTTTTCTTTTGCACAGTTAAGAAGATATTCTAGTGAATCTTCATTTTTATTTAAATCAAGTTGTAGTACTTTTTTTGCAATTTTTTTTATTTCTTCATCTACATCAGTTGGTAAAGTATTAAATAAAATATACATTTGAATTAAGTCGTTTGCTTTTTCTAACTTATCAATATCTTCTTTATTAGTTTTTATTTCTTTGATATTTTCAAAATATATTGCCTTTTGTTTTTTAAATATTTGTAATTCATTATTATCTAATGTTGTTGATAATCTATTAATTAATATTTTTACATCATCTATTTTTTTAATTAATTCATCAAGATATTCATTAGTTTTTTTCATGTTGTGATTAGCTCTATAAGAAAAACAACCAAGAATTACTAAAGCAAACGCTGTAACTGCAGACATACTACTGATAAATATGCCAAATACAGTCATTGTTAAAAACCAAAGTAATCTATATGCTTTAGATTTATCTTTTAAATTGTTTTTTAAATCTATTAGTTCATAACTTAGTTTTGTATCAAAATCTGCTAAATCAAAATTTAATTTATCATTTTTTATTGCTAGCTTATTTAATTCATCTAAAGAAAGACTATCACTTTCAGTAACTTTCTTAAATATTTTATCAATATCATTACCTATTTTTATTAATTCTTCATCATTTATAACTTTCATTTTTTACCCCCCATTATAATATTTTATATTGAACCAAATCTAGTGAATGGAAACAATCTAAATATAGCTTTTCCTTTTATATCACTTTTTTTAATTGCTCCGAAGTATCTTGAATCTTTACTTATTAAGCGATTATCACCTAAAACAAAATATTCATCATCGCCTAAAGTAATTTCATCATAATCACTTGTTTCTCCGTAAGCATATTCATCTTCTATTATTTTATTATTTATATATATTTTATTATTTCTTATTTTTACTTTATCCCCGGGCATTCCAATTACTCTTTTAATAATTGTTGCATTATTATCACTTTCTTTTAATACTATAATATCAAATCTGTCTATACTTGATAATTTATATAAAAGAACGATATCATTATCACTTAGAGTATTATACATACTATCACCATCTACTTTAACTGGTGTTGCTATAAATATTCTAATTATTACTATTACTACAACTATTAACACATATGGACTTATTTCTTTTATTTTTTCTTTCATAACATGCCTCCATAAATTATATTTTTCCCTGACAAGACATATTATAACATACAATTGTTTATCTGTAAAGTTAAAAAAAAGAAAGATTTTAGTTTCTTTCTTTAACTTTATATTCTTTACGCATTCCTTTGATAAAGTTAAGTTTAGCACGACGAACTTTACCTTTTTTAACTACAACAATTTTATCAATTGTAGGAGCATTAACTGGGAATATTCTGTTTACGCCTACAGTACCACTTTTCTTACGTACTGTGAATGTTTCAGAAACTCCTCCACCTCTTTTAGCTATTACTAAGCCTTCAAAAGATTGGATTCTTTCTTTCTTACCTTCTTTTACCCAAACATCAACTCTAACTGTATCCCCAACTCTGAATTCAGGAACATCTTTACGAATATGTTTTTCAGCAATTTTGTCTACTAAATTTGCCATCTTCTTACCTCCTTATTAATTTTACCTATAATCTTATTAAAAACAGCGGATTATATACCTTTTTTGGGTCAAATTAATTCTACCACAAAATACTCTTTAATGCAAGCAAAAATACCTAATTTAAAGTATTGATGCTATATTATCTTCTTGATTTATATATACTCTAGTTAAATTTCTATTTAAAATACTCATTAAATAATATCTATTGGTATGAAGTTCTTTTAATATTGAATAGACATCTCTTTCTTCATTTATGATATATACTTTATCTTTTAATTTAATAGATTCATCTATTGCTACAATTATTTTATCTATATCATCAGTTAATATCTCTCTTTTAAAACCATTGATACCCACAAATTTTATAGCTTTTGTAATACCATCTTTATGTCCGATTGGAAGTGTTGCTACTAGAACATCTTCTTTTGCCATATAATTTCTTCCAACCATTGTTCCCTTTGGTACTTTAGATATATTCATAACTTCACTAGTTATATTAAATACAAGTTGTAAATCAACTTCAGGAAACTCTAAGCAACCATACTTTTTTTCAACTGTTTTAATCTTTCTGTTTGTAAAAAAATCATCTGCTATATTTTCTTCAATACCTAGAATTGATAAATCAAATCTAATACCATTTACATATTTTAATTTAGTGTGGTACATTATTGGTTCATTAAAATGAATCATTAAATCTTTATTTAAATACTTTTTAGCAATCTTATAAAAGTTATTTACTTCCTTATAATAGTTTTCATCAATTACCCCAAGAGTTGTTATATCTGTATAAATTCCAGTTAAAGTTATATTTTTAACATTATTTATTTTATCTATTATTTTATCTAATTCATTACTAGTTTTAATACCAAGTAAATTTGATCCATTATCAATAAGTATTTGAACATTTAAATTATCTTTATGTTCCACACTTAATATTTCATTTAAGTATTCTTCACTATGTATAGTTATTGTTATATTATTATTGATACAATCATATATTTCTTCTTTTGTAACATAATAATTTACAAGAATATCGATATCTTTATTTATTTTTCTTATTTCTAATGCATCTTTTAAGGAACCCACTAAACAATAATTAATACCATATTTGTTCATTTCATTAATTATTTTTAAACCAAGTCCATGGGCATTATCTTTTAAATCTACGATTTTATATTCATAATCACCATAGCTTTTACACAACAATTCTGTGTTATATTTTAATTTTTTTAAATCTATTTCCATTACTGTTTCAAATTTCATAATATTTTACCTCGTAGATTTATTATAAAGTATTCCCAAAATTTTTGCAATATGATAAAATAGATTTGCAAGACTTATTTTAATGAATTTAGATAAATATCAGCTTGAGGCTGTACATAATATTGGCAATACTTTACTTATTGCTGGGGCTGGATCTGGTAAAACTACCACGATTTTAAAAAGAATTGAGTACTTAATTGAAAGTAATATTTTTAAAGTGGATGAAATATTAGTTATTTCTTTTACTAATAAAAGTGTTGATGATTTAAAAAAAAGATGTAAATACCAAGTAAATATTAAAACATTTCATAAGCTAGCTATGGAAATACTTGAAGAATACAACATAAACTACAAACTAGTAAGTGAAGATTATCTACTCTTTTTAACTAATGAATTTTTTATAACTTTAACAGATACATCATTAATACAAGAAATTCTTAAGTATTTTGGTTACTACAACTACCAAGATTTTTTAAAAACATATACATATAAAGAATTTATAAAACTAATTTGTAACTTAATAAAGTTATATAAAGCAAATAATTTAACTAAAGATGATATAAAGAATCTTTTTAAAATAGATAACTTTATTAGTAAATATATGTATATAATATTTTGTAAGTATAACCAAGAACTAAAGAGCTTTAATGGTTTTGATTTTGATGATTTAATACTTGAAGCAACAAAAATAATTTCTAAAAAATCAAAATACAAACATATCATAATTGATGAGTTTCAAGATACATCTTTGATTAGATTTAATTTAATAAACAAAATCAGAGTTATAAACAATGCTACCCTTTTTTGTGTCGGTGATGATTATCAATCAATATATCATTTCTCAGGAAGTGATATTAATTTGTTTTTAAAATTTAAGGAATATATTAAAGATGCTAAAGTAATGAAGTTAAAATATACATATAGAAATAGTCAAGAATTAATTAATGCAAGTACTTCTTTTGTTATGAAAAATAATAAACAATTAAAAAAAGAATTAATAAGTAATAAACATATTGATAAACCAATTAAGTTTATTTACTATATTAATCCTTATAAAGCATTTAAGAAGTTATATAAAGAATTAAGGAACAATAACCTACTTGTACTTGGTAGAAATAATTTTGATATAAAAAAATTTAGTAAAGAGAATATACCTGAATTTATGAGTGTTCATTCATCAAAAGGACTTGAAGCTGATAATGTTATATTAATTAATATGGTTGATGATCTATATGGATTTCCAAACAAGTTAATTAATTCAAAATTAATCGAAGAATTACATCCGTCAGATAAGTCATATATTTATGCAGAAGAAAGAAGACTATTTTATGTGGCACTAACAAGAACAAAAAACTATGTCTATATATTAGTTCCAATATTTAAAAAGTCTAAATTTATAAAAGAAGTAAGACATCTTTTATAATATTATTTCTTTTTATAGTAATAAAACATGATAACTAAAATTGTACTTATTAAAAAAGTTAATACTGAAAATAAATACTCATTATTAATTAATAAAATTAGTGAAAATATTATTGATAATAAAGGTATTTTATTAGAAACTATTAATAAATTTAAAGTAACAAATGATATTATAACATTTAAATACATGTCATAAATATAATAGTTTATTGGCAAGTATATGTTGTTACTAGAGATTTTATTAATTATAAAAAAGTACAAATATATAAATAATTTTGTTAATATAGTTAGAATAATTAAGAATATTATTTTTTTAGAGATCCATGATTTGTTACTTTCTCTTTGAATGATATTGTATGGAATTTCTTTAATATCAAATAAAATATATTTAATTGATAGAAATATAATAAATGAAATATTAAATAAAAAAAGTAAGACGGAATAATGATTATTTAAGTTTAAATTTCCCAATATATAACTATAATATGATATTGGATATTTATTGATTATAAAAAATATTATATAAGTAATTGTTAATATACTTATGAATAATAATATATATTTAATTGATTGTTTTAATGACTGTTTTAGTATTTCCCACTGCATCAGATTATATCCTTTCTTTTATTGATAAATTGATATTTCAAAATTATTTCTATAAATATTAATAGAGATATGTATAATATAAATGATAATATATCATGTATTGGCGGTTTATAATTCAAAACTCTTAAATAGTTTATAAAATGTATTGGATAACCTATAATACTTGAAATTATTTTATTATCGGTGTAATTATTAATTAATGTTGAAAGTATTAGAATTATTGTAAATATGATTGTAGCATTATAATTAAATAAAAGACATATGTTAGTTGAAATAATACTTAATAAATTTATTAATATAAATAGTTTTAAATAATAATATATTATTGTAATTATTAAAGTGTTAGATATAATTTCAAAATTACTTAAAGATGATAATAGCGAAAATGATATAGATACAATTATAAATATAATTATTATAATTGTATTGTTTTTTATTATTGTTTTTAATATTTTATTATAATATTCTTTTAAATTTTTAAAACGGCATAAAACTAAATAATTATTATTTATACTTTTGATGGTGCTTATATTATCTAAAATAATAATCAATAACAATATTATTATTAATGGCTTAAAAGAAATTGATGAAATTAATGTATTCCAAAAATTGCTTTGAGATCCTCCGTATGTTAAAACAAATACTAGCATTCCAAATAATAATAACAAAAAATATAGTTTATTTTTCATTGATTATTTTTCCGTTTTTCATTTCAAATACATGATCACATAATGATGTAATTTCGTCTTTTATATGAGATGTTATTATAATTATTTTGTTATTTTTTATTTTTATTAATTCATTTGTTATTTTTTCCTTGCTTTCTTCATCTATTCCGTTAAATGGCTCATCTAATATTATTATTTCAGGGTCTTCCATAAGGGCACTTGCTATACCCAGTTTTTGTTTCATTCCCATTGAATATTTGCTAAACATTTTATCTTTTTCTTCATATAAATTTACTATTTTTAGTGATTCATTTATTTCTTCATCTGTAATTTTATTTTCTATTTTTGCTAATAATTTTAAATTATTAAAACCTGATATATCTGGTAAAAATGCATTTTTCTCTATTAATGCTCGAAGATTTTTAGGAAAATTTTTACCATTACAATAATTAATGTTATCTATTAAAACTTCTCCTTGAGAAGGTATGTAAAAAGCACATATTATTTTTAATAAGACACTTTTACCACTTCCATTTTGTCCAATAATACCATATATATTTCCACTTTCTAATGTCATGTTTATGTTATTAAGTACTATTTCGTCTTTAAATTTTTTAGTTAAATTATTAATTGTTATTTTCATTTTGACCTCCTTAGTTTTTTTCAATATCTATTATAAATTTTTCTTTATTAATGTATTTAAATATTAGTAATATCAATGTTATTACATATAATATCATGGGAAGCATAATCATTTCTTTGAAATTGTTTGCATAACCAAGGCTTAATATGTTTACAATATTTAAATTTGAATTAAAACTATTAAATAAAATATTACTTAGTAACCAACCAAATAAGACTTCAATAATTATGTCAATGCCTATAAATATTAGAAAGGATTCAATTGTTATTAGTGCAATATTTTGATTTTTCCTTAGTATAATCAATGATATATTTGTAAATGTTAGTAAAAATAAAATTATAGACATTATTGATATTAATATATAAAAATATATATTATATTTTACATGCCAAAAAATTGGAAAATAATTAACTGCATAGTTATAATTTTGATTGAATGTATTTTTTAATATAATTATCCATATTATAATAATTGGAATAATGATTACTAAACTTGATAAATAGCTTTTTAATAGGTTTTTTATTTTAAATTTATTGTAATTTTCCCTATTTATTATATTGATAACATTTTGACTTTTAAACATTTTACATAATGTATATGTACTAGTTATGGAAATAATTATTGTAAGTGTATAATTTAACCAATTAGATTTTTGATTAGTTATCATTATTTGATAAAATGTAACGGCATCAGGAAAGTCATTTTTATTATAATTATCAATTATTTTTTGGCAAAAATCTTTATCTTTATTTTCTAAACAATAGTTATATGTTCTTTGGAAATTATTTCTTTCCTGTTCAAAATTGTTTTTTGTATTATTAAATGATATTAAAAGTGATATTAAAAATATAAATGATAATATTATATTTATTAATATGTTTTTCTTATACATGTTTCCTCCTTTCTAGCGTTTTAATACTCTTATATATTTCTAATCCAAATAAAGTATATCAAACATTAACTATAATTGCAATATATTGTATGAAAACAATAATTGATAAATGAAGTTGACTTAAGTAAGTCCTTAGTTTATAATATTTTTTACTTGGGAGGTATTATGTTTTATATTGGTGAAGAAAAAGAAGAATTTATTCCTGAAATATTACTTGGAAGTGGTACTGAAGGAAAAGTCTATTATAATAAAGATAGTAATGAAGCAGTTAAAATCTTTTACACCTTTAATGGGTATGATGCATTAATGGATGAAGATGAAGCATTAAAAATGAGTAAAATTAATACTAAATATATATTACTTCCAAGAAGACTTGTATATAATGAAAAAGGTTTCTTTGAAGGTTACACTACTCCTTATATAGATAGAAAAATTAATTTAAATGATTTACAAAACTACACAGAGCTAGTAACTAATTTATATAAAGATATTGATGTAATAAGTATGCATAAATTAGTTATAAATGATATATATAATAAGCCTGATAATTATATTTATAATGGTTCAATTTATTTAATTGATCCAGGGTTTTATTATTTTTCAAGTGGTTCAATTGAATGTGTTAGAAAAATAAATATGAAAAGAATTAATGAATTTTTAGAATCAAGTGAAGTAAAACTGGTAAGAAAAGGATAACTTTTAAGTAGGATTTAAGCAAGATTTAAGTAAGATAAAGTAAAAGAGACTACAAAATGATGTGTGAATAAGTCAATAAAAAGTGGACACTAAAAAAGAATTTTTAGAACCCTAATTCGGCTTTATACTGAATTGGGGT
>CAKOKR010000012.1 GCA_934095965.1 uncultured Bacilli bacterium | reverse complement strand
TCTCCTTAATTTAATTATAACAAAAGTAAAAGTAGATCACATTCTTTTTATGTGTCTACTTTTACTTTATCACTTCAGATTTAGAAAAATCAGTTCTTTTTCTATTTACTAAAATAATTTAATTTTGTATAATTAATATATGATAAGGTGATGCAAGTATGAAAAAGAAAATAGTAATTATTTTAACAGCAATAGTAGTTCTTACTAGTATAATAATTATATATAATAAGGATAGAAAACTTGTAAGTAATAAAAATATAAGTGAAATTCCTAGTAAAAATTTACTTAGTATGATGATAGAAACTGGATATCAAACTGGTAAGTATAATCCTACAACTGCAGAGGAATATCCAACAAAAGGTTATATTTTTAATGCTGAACTTTCTAAGTGTGAAAATGGAGGAAGAGTTACCTGGGATGATACAACAAAAACTGTAGTGGTTGCAAGTAGTATTTCTGATAAGTGTTATTTTTATTTTGATAAAGATATATTAGTTGAAATAACGGATTACAAAATTACACCGGATGAAAGTGAGATTGCAATAAGTGTTAATGCAACTACTGATTATGGTAATATAGTAAAATATTATTTTTCAATAGATGATGGTGCTACTTTTAAAGAAAGTGCAACAAATACTTATACTTTTAGTGGACTTAGTGCTGGAGTTTATAATATGAGATTTTATGTGGAAGATTCAAATGGTAAGAAAAGTGATATAATATTTGAAGAAGTAACAATACTTAATAGACCAACTACACCAACGATGTCTTTTGATAGTAGTTATAATGTTGTTTTATCAGGTTCAACTTCTGAAAATGGAAGTGTTGAATATTACTATAGTTTAGATAATAAAACATTTACAAAAGGAAGTAGTATTCCTGTAAGTAGTACATCAACTGTGTATGCTTATGCAATGGATGAAAAAAATCAAAAATCAGATGTTATTAGTAAAACAATTACTGTTGGTACTTCACAAAATGGTACAGTAACAAGTACTTATTATTGTTCAAGAAGTGGTACTTATCAATCTAGTTCAACTTGTAGTTTTTCATATGCTGCAAGTGCTAGACAAACAACTACTTGTGAAAATGGAACTCTTACTGGTGGAAAATGTGTTGAAAGAATTGATGATAGATCGTATGATAGTAATGATCAATGTAAAATGTGGTGTGAATTTTTTGCTAGACGTGGAACAGGAGAATATTCTTGTGTTCAAGATAATTATGGACAAAATCCATGGTCATGTAAAATCTATTATGCAACAACTACTACAACTGAATATGTTTGTTATAATGGTGGAACATTAGATGATAAGACTTGTTCTGGTACAGAATCAGCTAGTAGAAGATATAAATGCAGTATAAATAATGTATATTACACTTCTCAAACGTCTGCGAATAGTGCATGTACAAATTATTGTGGTTCTGGCACTCATTACAACGGAAAATGTTACAAAATGAGTTAAAAAATTACTATGAAACTATTACATGGTAAAATAATATATAATAAAATTTTAATAGAGAAGAGGATTTTTAAATGAAAAAAATGTTGTAGTAATAATCATTAGTCTTTTCGGAGTATTTTTAATAACAAATAAGTATTATTATAAAGATAATATTGATAAAGAACAGCCTAATAATATAAAAAAAGATAATAATATGTTGAGTTTGATGCTTGAAACTGATGTTGGTTCTGGCACATATTCTGTTAGTAGTTCTAGTGATTGGCCAAATGAAGAATATATTTATAATAGTGAATTATCTAAATGTGAAAATGGAAGTATTTTGAATTGGGATGAAAATAAGAATGTAGCAATTATGAAGGGAAATATTAGTGATAAATGCTATTTATATTTTGATAAAATTGATCCTAATTCTCCGAAACCTACTAATCCAACTTTAGCTTTTGATAGTACTTATAATGTTGTAATTAGTGGTTCAACTTCAGAAAATGGTGATGTTGAGTATTATTATAGTTTGGATAACAAAAATTTTACTAAAGGTTCGATTGTTTCTGTTAATGAAACATCAACTATTTATGCTTATAGTAAAGATGTAAAAAAAAGAAAGTCTGATGTTGTTAATAAAACTGTTACAATTAGTAATTCAGCAACTGGTACTGTATCTAGTAATTATTATTGTTCTCATAATAATAGTTATCAATCTAGTTCGTCATGTAAAAAAATTTATGCAGCACATGCAACCACGGAGCTTGATTGCGAAGAAGGAAAATACGATTCTACTTATGATTATTGTTATATAACACTAGGCAGTTTTAATGATAGAAATATTTGTTTACAAAGTTGTGAAAATTCTCCATATTCTCAGGGACATACTTTTTATTGCCCTAGAGATCCTAGAGATAATGATAGTTATTATTGTGCAATAGATGTTGGACAACGTAAAGAAATTACTACTTATTCTTGTCCAAATGGTGGCACATTGTCAGACACAACTTGTACTAATACTTATTCTAGTTCATTAAAATACAAATGCGGAAGTACATATTATAATGATAAAGCATCTGCAACTAGTGCTTGTACTAATTATTGTAGTTCTGGTACATATTATAATGGTAAATGTTATAAAATGAGTTAAATTTATTAAATATTAAGGAAATAGTATTCTATTTCCTTTTAAAATATGATAAAATAGTTTGTATTGAAAGGACTGATGGTGGTATGAAATTAAATAATAAAAATGGTAGATTATATAATAGTATAATTGAAGTAGTTAATCAAGTAATGGATAATTATGATTATGACTTTTTAGTTGGATGTAATAATAATAAATATTATACTTATGATTATGAAAATATTACAGTTATAAATAATAACGATAATATAATTAATATAGTGGAAGTAATAAGTCTTGGGTATTATCTATTTGAAAGGTTAGGTTTAGAAGATATTGAACTTAATATAAATTGTAATAAAGAAATAAGTAATATGCTTATGAATTTAGATATTGATTTAATAAGTAATGAAAGTAATGATTTAAGTTTTAAATACTTAGTAGATGATGAAGTGATAGCAAGTGGTGTTAAAAATGAAGGTATTAAAATAAATATAAGTGTAGAAAAATTAATTAATGTTATTAGTAAGAGATTAATTAGTGATGCATTAGATAAAGTAATTGATGTAAATATTAATGCATCTGGTATTGAAGAAGAATATCATGCTATTAAAATTGCTCAAGATTTAAGATTAAATAATATAAATGTTGTTATAAATAAAACAGGTGCTAAGTTTGATATATTATTAGATGAAAATAATTTAAGTTTAGGAATACTTTTAGTTAAAGATAATAGAACAAATGAAGAAATTAAGTTAGATGAAGCAGAAATAGTAGATTATATGTTAGGAAATATTTAGAAAGAAGGAATTAAAATGACAGTAAAAGAATTATTAAGTGATGGAAGTAAATATGTAGATAAAGAAATTAAAATAAAGGGATGGATTAGAAATCATAGACCTCAGAAGGAATTTGGTTTTATTGATTTTTCTGATGGTACTAGTTTTAAACACTTACAAGTAGTTTATACAAATACTTTAAGTGATTTTGATAAAATTATTAAGTTACATAATGGAAGTAGTATTGAAGTTATGGGGGACTTTGTTAAGTCTGAAGGTAGTGGACAAGAATATGAATTAAAAGCAAAGAGTATTACCTTACTTGGAGATTGTCCAGAAGATTATCCATTACAACCTAAAAAACATAGTATGGAATTTTTAAGAAGTATTGCATATCTTAGACCCAGAGCTAATACTTTTCAAGCAGTATTTAGAGTTAGAAGTGTAGCTGCATATGCAATACATAAGTATTTTCAAGATAGAAATTATATTTATGTTCATACACCACTTTTAACTACTGCAGATTGTGAAGGATCTGACCAAATGTTTAAAGTAACAACACTAGATATGAATAATTTACCAATGAGGGATGGTAGCGTTGATTTTAGTAAAGATTTATTTAATAAACAAACATTTATAACTGGTTCTGGACAGCTTCATGGCGAAACGTTTGCTCTTGCTTTTAGTAAAATTTATACATTTGGACCAACATTTAGAAGCGAAAACTCAAATACTAAGACACATGCTAATGAATTCTGGATGATTGAACCTGAAATTGCTTTTGCAGATATAAATGATTTAATGGATATTGAAGAAGATTTCTTAAAATATATTGTTAAGTATGTACTTGATAATTGTAAAGATGAAATAAATTTCTTTGATAAGTTTGTTGAAAAAGGTTTAAAGGAAAAGCTAGAAAAAGTAGTAAATAGTGATTTTGTTAGAATTGATCATAAAGATGTAATTGATTTACTTAAAAATAGTGGCGAAAAATGGGAATTTGAGCCTTCATATGATGAAGATATAGCAAAAGAACATGAAAGATGGTTAACTAATCATTTTAGTGTTCCGGTATTTGTTAAAAATTGGCCAAAAGATATTAAAGCATATTATATGAAACTTAATAGTGATGGTAAGACTGTTGCTGGAGTTGATTTGGAAGTTCCAGGTGCTGGTGAATTAATTGGTGGTTCTCAAAGAGAAGAGGATCTTGATGTTTTACTTAAGAGAATGGAAGAAACTGGTGCTGATAGATCAAGTATTGAATGGTATATTAATTTAAGAAGATATGGTGGATGTGTTCATTCAGGATTTGGAATGGGATTTGAAAGACTTATAATGTACTTAACAGGTATGGAAAATATAAGAGATGTTATTCCTTATCCAAGAACACCAGGTTCATGTGAATTTTAGGAGGATTTATGGGTAAAATTGTTGCAATTGTTGGAATGTGTGGTAGTGGAAAATCTATTGCTAGCAAATATTTTGAAGATTTAGGATATAAAAATGTGTATTTTGGTGGAGTAACTATGGATAAACTAAAGGAATCTGGTTTAGAAGTTACTCCGGAGAATGAAAAAATGATGAGAGAAAAACTAAGAAGAGAACTCGGAATGGGAGCTTATGCAAAAGTTCTTCTTCCTAGAATCTTAGATTTATCAAAAAATAATGATGTTGTTTTAGATGGTCTATATTCATGGAGTGAATTAAAAATATTAAAAGAAGAATTTGATATGGTTACAATTGCAATAGTTTGTGATAAAAATTTAAGATATGATAGACTTTCTAAAAGAGATGTAAGACCTTTTAATAATGAAGAAGCTAAGAAAAGAGATATAACTGAAATAGAAAATATAGAAAAAGCTGGACCTATTGCTTACGCAGATTATTATATTTATAATAATGGGTCTATAGAAGAGTATTATAAAAGATTAGATGAAATAATTAAATTATTATAGGAGTGATATATTTTGAGTAAATTTACAAAAGAGATGGTAGATGATTATGCTAATAAGTTGCTTATTGGTTTAACTGATGAAGAAAATAAAATGGTTTTAGATGAATTCGGTTTAATTGAAAAACAAATGGAGATAATTGCAAATATTCCCGATATAGAAAACGTTGATGCAATGACTTATGCTTTGGATGATTTTTGTTATGAATTAAGAGACGATGCAAAAATCTCTGAAGTTGAAACTGATAAGCTATTAGCTAATTGTGATTGTGTTGAAGATAATTTAGTTAGTGTTCCAAAGGTGGTGGGATAATGATTAAAAATGGAATTGTTGAGTTGCATGAGTTGTTAGATAATGGTAGTGTTACAAGTAATGATTTAGTTAATGAATCAATAAAGGAAGCTCATAATTTACAAAATAATTGTAATGCTTTTGTTACAATTATAGATGATGCAAAGAATGATTGTAAGTCTGATAGTATTCTTTGTGGTATTCCTTTTGGTGTTAAAGATAATTATTCTACGAAAGGTGTTTTATCAACTGGTTCAAGTAATACTTTGAAAGATTACGTGCCATTTTTTGATGCTACTGCAGTAGATAATTTAAAAAGAAGTGGAGCTGTAATGGTTGCTAAAACTGCATTAGATGAATTTGGTATGGGTGGTACTGGAACAACTGCTCACACTGGTATTATAAAAAATCCTTGGGATAAGAAAAGAATTTGTGGTGGTTCATCAGCTGGTTCAGCATGTAGCGTTGCTGCTGGAGTTTATCCTTTTGCTTTTGGAAGTGATACAGGAGATTCTATTCGTAAACCTGCTGCTTATTGTGGAGTAGTTGGATATAAACCTACTTATGGTATGATTTCAAGATATGGTTTATTTGCATTTGCATCTAGCTTAGATACATGTGGTGTATTTACTAGAAATGTAAGGGATGCTGCGATAGTAGTTGATGCAATGAAAGGAATAGACGATAAAGATCAGACTACTTGGGATTCAAGTGACATTAAATTATATGAAAATTTAAATAGTAAAGTTGATGGAAAGAAGTTATTTTATATAAATGAATTAGTTGATATAAATAATTATAGTAATCCAAGTGATGTATTAAAGAAACATTTAGAAGAGTTTCATAAACTTATTCTAGTATGTAAGAGTATTGGTATGAAAGTTGAAGGTGTTAGTATTGATAAAACATTACTTGATGCAATACCTAGTGTTTATGTTTGTATTTCGTGTGCTGAGGCAACAAGTAATATGTCTAACTTAACTGGTTTAATATTTGGTCCAAGAGGAAATGGTGTAAATGTAGTAGATATGATGAAAGATTATAGAACTAAAGGATTTTCTCCCCTTATTAAAAGAAGATTTGTAATTGGTTCATATGTATTACAAAAAGAAAATCAAGAAAGATATTATTTAAATGCCTGTAGAGTAAGAAGATTAATTGTTGATAAATTTAAAAGTTTGTTTAAAGAATATGATGGTTGTATTATGCCAGTAGGTAGTGGTATTGCTCCATTAATTAGTGAAGTTAATAATAAAATGAGTGATAGTGATGTAAATGTATTAGAAAATCACTTGCAAATTGCTAATTTTGGAGGTTTTCCATCAATTACAATACCAAGTGGATTTATAAATGATTTACCAATAGGTATTAATATAACTGGTGATTGTTATAAAGATCAAGAAGTATTAAATATAGCATATGCAATTGAAGAAAAGTTAGATTACAAAAATTTAATAGTGAGGGATTATAATGAATAGTAAGTATAAAGCAGTAATTGGATTAGAAATGCATTGTGAAATGAAGAGTAATGCTAAAGTATTTTCTAGTTCTAAGAATAGTTATAGTGAAATTCCTAATATTCATGTTAATGAAGTCGATATGGCTTTTCCAGGGATTCTTCCCACAGTAAATAAAGAATGTGTTCGTAAGGCTTTACTTATGGCTCAAGCTATTGGATGTAAAACACCTGAATATATGTATTTTGATCGTAAGAATTATTATTATCCGGATTTACCAAAGGGTTATCAAATTACTCAGATGCATGATCCAGTAGGTATTAATGGTTGTGTTACAATAGATGTTAATGATAAAGAAAAAAAAGTTTATATACATGATATACATTTGGAAGAAGATTCTGCAAGTATGGAACACTTTTCTGATGCATCACTAATTAATTATAATAGAGCAGGAGTTCCTCTTTTGGAACTTGTAACTGAACCTTGTATTGAAAGTGCCGAAGAAGCTGTTGCTTTTTTAGAAGAAATGAGAAGAATTTATCAATACTTAGATGTATCTGATGCAGATACTAAAAAAGGACAAATAAGATGTGATGTTAATGTATCTATAATGGATAAAGATAGTGATGTGTTGGGTACAAAAGTTGAAGTTAAAAATGTTAATTCATTTGGTAATGTATATGAAACAATTAATTATGAAATCGAAAGACAATCTAAGTTGAAAGATGAAGGCAGATACTATGAAGTTGAACAAGAAACTAGAAGATTTGATGAAGAAAGTGGCACAACGATTAGAATGCGTAGTAAAGCTGATGCAATAGATTATAAGTATTTTGTTGAACCAAATTTACCTAAGTATAAAATAAGTCATGAATGGTTAGAAGAAATTAAAAAAAGTATAACTATGTTACCTAGAGATAGAAAATTAAAATATGTAAATGAATATGGTTTATCATTATATGATGCAAATATTATTATTAAAAATAAAGAATATGCAGATTACTTTGAAGAATGTATTAATTTAGGGATGGATAAAAAGGTTGCAGCAAATTGGTTATGTGTAAATATTATTGCTTATTTAAATAAAGAATTAATTAGTTTAGATGAGTTTTATCTAAAACCTTGTTTGTTAAATCAAATAATTAGTGAATTAGAAAATGGTGTTATTTCATCAAAACAAGCTAAAGAAATATTTAATAAGGCATTGGAAGAAAAACGTGAACCAAAGAATTTCATAAGTAAAGAAAATGCTCAAGTTAGTGATAAAGATGAATTAGATGGTATTATTAATAAAATACTTGATGCAAATAGTAATCAAGTTGAAGCTTATAGAAATGGTAAAACTAATCTTTTTGATTATTTTGTTGGTCAAGTTATGAAAGAAACCAGAGGTAAGGCAAATCCTTCTATTACAAAGGAATTATTAAAAAACAAGTTAGATAAATAACTATAGCTTGTTTTTTCTCTTTGTCGTAATGATTGATAAATTCTTTAATATGGTGTATAATAATAGTGATTTAAGGAAGTGAATTTATGAATGATAAATTAAAAAATGCATTTATCGTATTGATTGTTGTGGTTGTTATTGTTGGTGCTGGAATACTTGGTATGGCTGTTGGAGGATTCTTTAAAAAAAGTGATGAAGTAGTAAGTGTTGCTAATGGGATTGTTACTAATAAAGATGTTAGTATGAAGGGAGCTAGTGTATTAACTACATATGAAGAATATACTAAATTACTTGAAGAGTATGATAGTAGTGATGTAGTATTATTAACTAATAATGATTTTAATGAAAGTGATTATATAGTTGATTACATATATTATGATAAAGATGTTGAAATTAGTAATATTAATTTAGAGGTACTAGATGAAGGAATAACAATCCATTATGAAGTAAATAAAGAACCTGATAAAGGGGATAAATACTTAATATATTTTATACCTATTGAAAAGGGTAAGTTAAAAGAAGTAAAAGTAAATAGCAGAACATTTGATGTAAAATAGCTTTTACTTTTTTTATTTTTTTTGATATAATTGTTAATAGTAGAAGGATGTGATAAAAATGTTTGGTAAGATAGTATATATTGGTGAATCTGAAGCTCATGTAGAAAACTTACAAAAGGATAGTACTTCATCTGATTTAATGAATATGAATGTTATATTTGAAGCTGAAAATCAGAGAATACTTGGAGAAGTTCAAGAATTAGGTAGTGATGTAATTAAAATTAGATTCTTGGGTGAATATATTAATGGGAGATATGTTAATGGGGTTTTAAGAAAACCTTTGCTTACTTCTAAAATTAGAATGATTAATAGTGAAGAATTAACTGAGTTAGTGGGAACATATAATGCAGATAGTTTTATTTTAGGTGAAAGTGCTATATACAAGGGATTTAATATAAATCCAAGTATTAATGCTTTATTTTCTAATCATTTAGCTATTTTTGGTAATAGTGGTAGTGGTAAGTCTTGTGGGGTTGCAAGAATTGTTCAAAATATATTTTCATCTAAGTATCAAGTTCAATTTAATGCAAATATATTTATATTTGATGCTTTTGGTGAATATAAAAATGCATTTGGTAAGTTAGATCAAATTAATTCTAATTATTCGTATAAATTTATTAGTACGAATCCTCAGGATGCAACAGATGAATTGTTACAAATTCCTGTTCCACTTTTAACCCTTGATGATATGGCTTTACTTTTACAAGCATCTAATCATGCTCAATTACCTATTATTGAACACACAATTAAGCTTGCTAAGATATTTGCAACAGATAGTGAAGAAGCTAAAAACTATAAAAATCATTTAATAGCTAAAGCTTTACTTGCAGTTTTATTTAGTAACGAAACTGTATCTAGTAAGAAAAATGAAATATTTACAATTATTGAAGTATGTAATACACCAGAATTTAATTTTGATAGTGTTATACCAGGTCTTGGCTATACAAGAACATTTAGTGAATGCTTTGAAATTGATTCAAATGGTAATTTTGGTGAATCAGTGTTAATTACAAATTATATTTTAAGTAAGATTAACGATGATTTAGATAGTATTAAAGCACCTGATGTTGCATCATTTACATTGAAAGATTTTGCAAAAGCTATGGAATTTACTTTAATTAGTGAAGGTTTCCAACATAATCAAAACTTACATGATGATGCAGTAATTTTAAGAGTTAGACTTAATAGTATTATTAATAGTAAGCTTGCTAATTATTTTACTGGTGCTTATATACCTGTTAAAGATTTTATAAAGAGTTTACTTAATAATAAAGGTAAAAAAGCTCAAATTGTTAATATAAACTTAGAAGATATTGATGATATTTATGCTAAGGTATTTGTTAAGATTTTTTCAAGATTGATATTTGAACAAGCTAAGGGTAGTGAAAAAAGGGCAGCAATTCCATATCACTTATTCTTAGAAGAAGCACACAGATATATTCAAAAAGATAATGATACATTCTTACTCGGTTATAATATATTTGATAGAATTGCCAAGGAAGGTCGTAAGTATGGTGTTATTCTTGATATTATAAGTCAAAGACCTGTTGAAATAAGTGATACGGTTATTGCTCAATGTAATAATTTCCTTATTTTTAAAATGACACACCCACTTGATATTAAGTATATTGGGGAAATGCTTCCAAATATTAGTCAAGATATTCTTGATAAACAAAAAGTATTACAACCAGGTACTTGTGTTGGTTTTGGTGGAGCTTTTAAAATACCAATGATTGTTAAGATGGAAATGCCTAATCCAATGCCTTATAGTAGTAACTGTGATGTTTCAGGTTGTTGGAAAATGTCTGGCAATGAAAATGTTGAAGCTAAAAGTAATTTAAATAATGATATTGTAAAAAATTATAATAATGAAGAAGTATTAAATATTGAAGTTGGTGATAATGTAACTAGTAATATTGAACATTTTATTTAATATACTTTGATTTGAGACCCAATAAAGGGTCTTTTTCATATGGATATTTTGTTGCTTAACCAACTATTTAATATTATTTGTTGATTTAATTTTACAAATATAACAATCTATTTTTAATTAATTTTAAAAATTAACCCCCTTTTTTACAAATTAAAGCTTTTTATTATCAGAAAAATGCAAAAATAGGGTATAATTTATGCATAAGCAATAGAGTTGCATTTTAAGATTATATCGTTTATAATGCAATACGTGGAGGAAATATTATGAAACAGTTTTACGGAAAGTTTAGTTTAATGCGGGATAGACCGTTAAAAAAAATGTTTAATGATCCGGAGTTATTTTCTGATTTTTTAATCGAATAATTATTTTAGAGGCTTATAATAAATTCAAAATTTACGAAGAAAGAAAATCATAAGGATGACATTAAAATAATGGATAGTGATCTAATAATTTTTGTTACAATATATCTTGACAATATTCGTGAGAGACTGAATACTTTAAGTGAACACAGATTCATTAGGTATCTTCGAATATTGTGTTCAAGTACGGTTAATGAAATTAAGAAAATATCGAAGGGAGATAAAATCATGAACAAAACAATTAATTTTATAAATAAGTTTTTTACAATGCCAGGATACACTAGACAAGATAGAATTGAAAGTGATCTGGAAATCGCAAGAGATTATAGAATAGACATAGGTTTAGAAAATAAAGAGACTCAGACAATTAACAAATTATATTCTAAAAATTGTGATATTCAAAATATTTCAGATTCGTTAGATATCCCTATCGAAGAAGTCAAACGTAGACTTACACTTAAAAATTAGTATACTCATAATAAAACTTGATTTATAATATTTCTAACACAACATTATAGCTCTTTATGAATAAAAATTTAAAATATGTAGGGTCGGCAGGATCCGAATCTGGTCTGTGGAGGGAGAGTACCCCTGTGAAGCAGAAATGTTCTGTCGTGAGGCAGGACGAATAATTATTTAGGTATTTTTGATTTATACTATATAATTTGTGTTTTATAACTTGTATTAGACACAAATTTGACATTTTTCATAAAATATGGTATAATTTTAATGTATTAATCAAAGGGAGAGTATTAATATTATGATAAATTATATAAAAAACAATAAATTGAAAATAATAGAGTTTATTGTTGTAATTGTGGGTATAGTTATATTACTTGTTCCCCACAAGGGTGAAGTCCTTCAAGTTGAAGAAGTTAGTGTAAGTACAAAACTAGAACTTAGTGCTAAAAAAGAACTAACAGAATCAGAGAAGGTAGAGACTTTATTAAATGAAAATTATGATGAAATATCATTCTTTTCTAAAGTTTTTCAAATTAATGAAGAAACATTAATAAATAAATTAACTATGGATTACAAAGAACTTAATTTATTAAATGATGAAATTAACTTTAACAGAGTTTTAGTAGACTATTTATTTAGTCTAGAACAATCAGAAAAGGAATTGTTTGGTAAGAACAAAGTATATTGTACTAAAGATTCTGGTTATATCATTAATTTGATTAATTATTATACCGATATATATGATAATGTCGATTATAGTATAGCAACTGCTATTGGTGAGATTGAATCAGGATTTACATCCAGATATATGCTTAATAACAACAACATATTCGGTGGAATGGCCAATGGTCGTTTAATCAATTATAAAAGTATAGAATATGGTACACTTATGTATATAAAAATGTTAAGTGAAGGTTACTTTGGAAAGGGGCTTAATACTGTTGAATTAATTGGTATAGTATATAACCCAATGTTTAATGAAAATGGTATTAAGGTTGCAAAACCTACCTGGGTAAATAACGTAAAAAGAGCTATGCAAAAATATAGTGTCAAAGAAAAACTTGATGTAACTATATTTAATTAAGTACTAAGTAAATATTTAGTACTTTTTTTGTAAAATGATATTAAATGGGTTTTCAAATTCAACATAATTTGATATAATAAAGATACCTAGAGGAAAATGTCTATGTCTATTATAAAACCGACTAGATAGATGATAAGGGAATCTAATTGGATTGTGGTGTAGAAGACTTAACCATTAAGTGAGTAAGGATCCTAAAATAGTTCATGTGATGCCCACCTCGCGAGAGCGGGTTTTTATCAAAGCAGGACACCTTTGGGTTTTATTTTGGAGGAAATTATGTTTGATAGATTAGAATTATTAATTGGTAAAGAAAATTTAGAAAAATTACATAATACGAAGGTATTGATTGTAGGTGTTGGTGGTGTTGGTGGTACTTGTTTGGAAGCTTTAGTTCGAAGTGGTATTGGTCACATTACAGTAGTTGACGGTGATGTATTTAACGAATCTAACTTAAATAGACAAATTATTTGTACAATCAATAATCTTGGTTCTAAAAAGGTTGATGAAGCTATAAAGAGAGCCAAAACTATTAATAATAATATTGATATTATTGGTTATGACATATATTTAAATAAAGATAATATTAATGTATTGGAAAACTACGATTTTATAATTGATGCATGTGATGATGTTTCTGCTAAACTATTACTTATGAAATATGCTGAAGATAATAATATTACTTTAATTTCATCAATGGGGACTGGAAAGCGACTAAATCCTAGTGAGGTTATTGTTACTAGACTGGATAAAACTTCTGGTGATCCTTTAGCTAAAAAATTACGAAACGAAGCTAGAAAACTTGGTTTAAGTTTAAAAGTAACTGTTGTGTGCAGTAAAGAAGAAACTTTAAATAATGATAGAGTAGTGGCATCAAGTATTTTTGTTCCATCAACTGCTGGCTTAAACATTGCCTACGTTGTATTAAAAAAAGTAATCGGTTAAGATTACTTTTTTTCTATCAAAAACTTTGCTAATGCATTTGGATTATCTTCATTATATACGATATCATATATGCAATTTATTAGTTCAATATTAATATTTTTTTTCTTTAACATCTTATATATGGTATCTAGGGTATTATATCCTTCAACAGTATTATTTTCTAAATACTTTAAAATTTTCTTTCTGTTCTTTGTGCTTCCAATTAGGTACCCGAATGAGAAATTACGACTTTTAGTACTTGTACAAGTTAACATTAAATCTCCGATACCTGCGAAAGATAAAATTGTTTTTGGATTACCACCAAAATAATATATCATATCTTTAATATCGTGTAGTGATTCATTTATTAAAAATGCTTGAGTTGAGTTTGAATATCCAAGTCCCATTAAAATACCTGATGCAATGGCAATAACATTTTTTATAGCACCACATATTTGAATACCTATAATATCTTTTGAAATCCTTAATTTTAAAGTTTCATTTGGAAGTGTTTCTAATACTTTATTTTTAGCTTTACCACTCATACTTGCAAGAGCCAAAGCGATTGGTTCATTATTAATTATATCAATTGCAAAAGTTGGTCCAGATATTACCGCAATATGATTTGTCTTTAAAGCATTTTTAACTATATTTGATAATAACTCTTCTTTAGATTCTTCAATTCCTTTACTAGCGATGCAAATCGGGATATTCTTTTTATAATATGGTTTCATTTTTTTAGTGATAATATCGACATATTTACTAGCTGTTATTAAAT
This sequence comes from uncultured Bacilli bacterium, assembly GCA_934095965.1. Lineage (GTDB taxonomy): Bacteria > Bacillota_I > Bacilli_A > RF39 > UBA660 > Onthocola_B. The sequence continues at coordinate 18,329 of CAKOKR010000012.1, read as the reverse complement.
AGATTAATTCTGTATTTTCAAGTACATTCTCTAATGATGTACTTATTTTTATATTTTTAGGGATTGTTGTATCAATTATTGATGATACTTTTTTTGTTTCTTTGAATTCTTCACACTTTTTATTATCTTCGGTCCATATCCATATTTCATTATCCTTTTTAGCAAGCATTTTACTAATAGCTAAGCTATATACACCAAGTCCTATTACACTTATTTTCATTTTTTACCTCCATTTATCATTTCATCATGTAATTTATTTAAACTAATTTCTACTTTATTATTTTTTGGTATATAATATTTTTTGCCAACCAGATTTTTTGGCATATAATTTTGTTTAACCCATGAGTTAGGGTAGTTGTGCGGATATATATAATCTGGGCTATTAGTTTTTATATTATCTGGAACATTACCTGTATTTCCTTTATGTATATCATTTAGAGCGTTTTCTATCGCCATTATTGTACTATTACTTTTTGGTGATAGAGCCATTTCAACAACAATTTCTGCTAACGGTATTTGTGCCTCAGGTAATCCAACTAAGTCTGCTGCATGTATTGCTGCCATAACTCTTGGACCAATTCCTGGATTTGCAAGTCCTATATCTTCATAGGCAATAACGCTAAGTCTACGAAATATACTATCTAAATCTCCAGATTCAATTAATCTTGCTAAATAATGTATCGCCGCATCAACATCACTTCCTCGGATTGATTTTTGCAAGGCACTTAATACATCATAATGTCCATCTTCATTTGCATCACTAAAAAATGCTGGTTTGTTATTTATTTTTTTTACTTCATCTAAAGTAATATTCCCATTTAATGAGTAATATGAAACCTCTAAAAGATTTAGAGCAAAACGCATATCACCACTTGCAATATTAGAAATATACTCTAATGAATCATCATCAATATTTATATCATCAAATTTACTTTTAGCTTTTTCTAAACCTTTTTTAATATCATTGTTATTTAACTCATGTAGCTCAAAAATTTGACATCTACTTCTTATTGCTGGATTTATTTTGTGATATGGATTTGATGTAGTAAGTCCAATCAATATTATTGTTCCATTTTCTATATAGGGAAGTAATAAATCTTGTTTATCTTTATTCATACGATGAATTTCATCAATTATTAAAACCATGTCATCAAACATTTTAGCTTCCATAATTGCTGAATCAAAATCACTTTTATTATTTACTGTTGCGTTTAAAAATTTATAATGAAGATTAAGTTCATTAACTAAAGCACTAGCTATACTTGTTTTTCCAATACCTGGTTTACCATATAAAATCATTGAAAAAAGTTTCTTGTTATTTACAAGATTTGTAAGTACTTTGCCTGGACCAATTAAGTGTTCTTGGCCAATTATATCATCTAATTTTTGAGGTCTTAATTTATCTGCTAAAATTTCCATAATCAATCACCATTAAATTATAGCACAAATTTTGAAAAAGCGATATAATATTATTAGAAATTAGGTGAAGTTATGAGAAATATTATTAATTCTATTGAAGATAAGGAAGTTATTTTATTTTTAGAGTATTTAAAGTATGAAAGAAGGCTATCAAGTAATACTATAGATTCATATGGTGAAAATCTTTTATTAGTTAGCAAATATTTAAATAAAAGTTTAATTGATGTTTCTAGAGATGATATAAAAGAATTTTTTGATCATTTTGATAGTGATGTAAAAACTAAAGCTCATTATTTAACTGTTTTAAATTCATTTTATAAATATCTTATTTTTATGGGTAAATGTAGTATTAATCCTTGTGATGGAATTAAGCATCCGAAGTTAAGTAAAAAGTTACCTGAATATTTAACTAGTGAAGAAATTAATAAATTATTTGATATAAGATTAAATAAACCAATTGATTATAGAAATAAAGCAATGCTTGAAGTACTTTATGCAACTGGTACTAGAATTAGTGAATTAATTAATTTAGAGCTTAATCAAATAGATTTTGATGAATGTATTATTAGAGTAACTGGAAAAGGTAAAAAGGATAGAATTATACCTATAGCAGATACTGCAATGGAAGAATTAAAAAACTATATTTTAAATTATAGAATATTTTTAGTTAAAACAAATGATAATAATTATGTATTTTTAAATAGAAATGGTACTAAAATGAGTAGACAAGGTTTCTTTAAAATATTAAAGAGTTTAGCTGATGAAGCTGGTATAAAAAAAGAAATTAGTCCCCACACTATTAGACATTCTTTTGCAACTAATTTATTAAATAATGGAGCAGATTTAAGAGTGATTCAAGAACTTCTTGGTCATGAAAATTTACAAACTACAGAAATATATTCTCATTTAACTAATAAAAAAATAGAAGATGATTATAAAAATCATCCTCATGCTAGCAATTAATTATTTGCAGCTATCGCTGTTTTTAGCATTATTACGTGCATTTGATCTTGCACTATTTTTGCAAGTTGATTTTCTTGCTTTGTTTCTAGCGTTTTCTCTAGATTTATTCATTAATTTTACCTCCTAGTTCTAGTATGTAACAAATTATATAATTTACACATATATTTTTGTGGTAAAATAAGGTAACTATCTTATGATAAATATAGGTATATTTACATATAATTAATTGGTGATTATATGAATAATATCTTATTTGCATTAATATTATCAACTATGGCTGGTTTATCAACTTTAATCGGAGCTATATTCATATTTATTAAAATAAGTAATAAGAATCTAAACAAATTTATTAGTTTTTGTTTAGCTTTTTCTATTGCAGTAATGATATCTATAAGTATATTTGATTTAATTCCCTCTTCATTTTTTGAGATAACTAATATCTATGGAGTAGGGAAGAGTATAATAATTTTGATATTATCATTTTTTATAAGTTATGTTATTATTACATGCTTAAGTAATTTGATTGATAAAGAGACAAAAAGCGTTGATTTATATAAACTAGGAATTTTAAATATGATTGTTTTAATATTACATAATTTACCTGAAGGTATTGCAACATTTTTAAGCAGTTATCATAGTGCCTCATTAGGTATTAAGTTATCTGTTGCTATTATGCTTCATAATATACCTGAAGGAATCTCTATAGCTGTACCAATTTATTATACTACCAAAAATAAGAAAAAAGCAATTAGGGCAACTTTAATATCTGGTTTATCTGAGCCACTCGGAGCAATACTTGCATTTTTATTTTTAAAAAGATTTGTTTCTGATGTTATGATTAGTATTGTACTTATTGTTGTAGCAGGTTTAATGATTACTTTATCTATTCAAGAAATGTTTCCAAAAGTATTAAAATATAAAGAAAATAAGTATTTATATCTAGGATTAGTTATTGGTACTATTTTAGTTATAATAAATGTTTTAATAAGCTAAATAGAGTGGGGTATATTATTTATAAACAAATATTATTTAAAAATAGATAAGTTCCAAGGTATTAAGTAATAATGTTTATAATATCATAAATGATTTAATGATTCATTTTATAAATTGTTAGATTATAATTAATATAAATAATTATTTAAATAATAATATTCATATTTTTTTTCAGATAATTTGGTTAACATAATATATATTATTTTTAATATATAATTTAATTAGAAATAGATAATATTAGATTAATTTATGCAATTTAAATTTTGGATATAATTCTACTATATTCATAAACTTAGTGTTTAGATGTAATATGTATTGGTATGAATATGTTATATAATAATATTTTTAAAATTTAATTTATAATTTAGATTATTTATTTATAACCTTATTTATATATAAATATAATGATTACGTGTGTGTTATAACCTTATTTATATATATAATAAGGATATATGCGTGTATGTAAGAAAAACAAAATAAAACCCCCTACTTTTATTAAATTATTGGTAGGGGACTTGTTTATTTTTTTATAAATAGAGAATTAAATATTAAAGCTATTAGAATCATTAAAATTAAATCAATTATAAATTTACTAAATAACAGATTCATATTAAGTAGATTGTATAAAATATAAATAAAGAAACAACCTAGAATAATTCTAAATATCTTTTTTAATATAAATAATACATTCTTAGAGATATAGTTATTTTTATATACTGTTTTATAATTTAAAATAATATGAATAACTATTCCTACTCCTTCAGATATTAAATTTGCAAATATAATTCCTTTTAAATCATTTGGATTATTACTTATATAAAATATTAACACAAATAACATTAAAGAAATTAAATAAGGTATTATTGATTTTAATGTATATGGAATTAATGACTTTAGATAGGGTAATGCTCTTTCTTTACTCCACCCTACTCTTTTTTGATTTTTTCTCCATATAGTCTTAATATTTTTTTCTTTTATATGTATATTTTCATTAATTGCTGTTATCAAATAATTATTAGTATTATAATCTTCTTTATTTATCTTTTCTAAAAGCTTTTCATATAAATGTATATTAATTGCCTTAATATCTGGTAAAACACTCTTAAAACGGGTATTAAATAGCATATTAAACAAGTTATTAATAAATTTTTCTCCGAATAAGTAATTATCATTAAATCCTTGGATTATTTTATATTTATTTTCTATTGCTTCCGTACCACATTTAACTATATCATCATATGTTGTATTTATTATATCATCTACGAATACTAATGATTTAACTTCTAACTTATTTTGGTTTATATATTCATTTATTTCATTTAAATATCCATTATAATCATCAGATTTTATTATTTTAAATTTTTTTATAGGTATTAAAGTATTTGATCTATTACAAATTATTATATTTTTAAATACTTCATTTAATCTTTCTAGGGCATGATCTAAATTATTTATATTTTCTTCATACCAATTGATTATTACTAATATATCATTATTCATATTACCTACCACCTTATTAATAATTCTAACACAAGAAATACAATATGTAAATGAACAAAGGTTGAAATTTTTGTGAAAAAGAAAAAAGCACACAAAGTGCTTAAAATGTTATGTCATCACCACTAGTGCATTTACAAGTATTTGTTTCTTCATCAAAGCCAGATACTTCAGCATTTGGGCACATATTTTTACATGTGTTTATAGTTTCATTAGCAGTAATTCTTCCAGCAATACCACTGATTATATACATTACATCAAATTCTTGAAGTTTTTCATAACCAACAGATATAATGTTTGCCATTTCTTCATCTGTTATATCATTAAAATTAGTTGCACCACTTACATCTTTTTTAGTTATTTTATCTTTAAAATTACTGGTATTATTCATAATTAATTTAATATCATCACCATTTGCATTAACAGTTATTGTACCACTTGTTGTATGTGTTTTACCAGTTTCGAATTTGAAATCTGCATTTGCTGTTAAGCCTTCAGTTTTTAAATTAGCTTTTAATGTATTTTCAGTTGTTTCTAAATCAAATGTAACTAAATCATATGAATAATTTACTTTAATATAATCATTAGTACTTTTAATTATCATTTGGTCTGTGCTTTTATTATTTTCATAATAAGTAAATCCAATTTTTTCATTATCATATTCTACTTCAAGATAATTATTATCTCCTGGTACAGTTATTTTATATTTATCATCATTTATTTTTTCTCCATGATATGTATTATCATCAAGTGTTACTTTAAATTCTTTTAGATTGCCATTTAACATGTTTATTGTTAATTCAACTTTACAATTATCAAATGATTCTTTTATGTCATTTAAGTCATCTTCAGTATATTCAAAGAAATCCATTAGTTTTTTATCACTCTTAATTGATTCAATAAATGTATTTTCAATTTTTTCTTTATTAGAATCATTTATTTCATATGTATATATAGCATTTAATCCATTATATTTTGTTGATGCAACACTTATCTTTAAAGCCTTATTAAAACTATTTAGGTAACTTTTTATAATGTATTTAATATTATCTTTATCTGATAGTTCACTTAGTGATGTTATTAATTCTTCGATACTAGAAATTTGTTCATTAGTATCACTTTCCATGTCTATATAATATTCTTTATCTGTTAAGTCTTTACTTCTTAGATACATTTTTTTGTTATCTAAAGAAAATCCTAGATTAATACTTGCGTTTTCTCCTTGGGTAAGGGTTAAATCATAGTCATAATATTTATTTTTATAATCAGTTGAAATGTCATATTCTAGTGCTATATTATTTAGATCACGAAGTTCAATTGAATTAGTTTCAAACTTTATTTTACCAGTTTCGTTTGTTGGTTCTTTAAGTTTATCTATATTTGTAAAGTCTATTGTATCAATAAATTTATCTAATCTATTATTTAATTTATTTGTTGTGGTATCTAAGAATTTTTCAGCATTATAATTATTTTTTACAAAGAATAATGCAAATACTACCAGAAGTAATACAATAAATATAACTACTAAACTTATTATTAATCCTTTCTTTTTATTTTTCTTTTCTTGAAAGTCTAAAAATTCACTTTCATTATTCATAGAACTATTTATAGTAGGTTCTATTCCACTTACTTTTTCACTATCCATAATAAATCCTCTCTACTCTATTAATATCATATCAAAAAATTATATAATTGTAAACAAAAAGGAAAGAATTTCTTTCCTAGTCAACTGGTTTTGATGAAACCCAATAATAATTTTTTCCATCCTTTTTAAATGTGTGCTTATATAATGTACCATTTTTCTTTAAGAATTTATATGTCATATCTTTATTTTTAAGGTCACTATAATTTGTACTACATTTATCATTTTTAGTTGTATCAACATAAGATGTAAAACATTCATCATTTATTACTTTTAAGAAGTAATCATATATTATTAATTCATCACCTTTTTTATATGCATCTTTGATTGCTCTATATGTATGAGGTTCTGCTCCGATTGAATATGTAAATGTTTCAGATAAACCACAATAATATGAATCATCTTTTACATAACAAATTGTTGCACCATCATATTGAAATTGTTTGTACTCAGATATATCACTTCCAAACATATTCTTATATTCATTATTTACTTCATCTTTGTTTAGTTTAGTTAATGTACATATTTTATCTTCATAATTATCTGTTGCAAATATTAATTCATCATCAAACTTACATATATTTCCTTTCTTTGTTTTATCAATTTTTACTTCTTCGATATCATCTTTATTTACTTTGTTATATGCAAGACATATTTTTGTTTCTTCACTTAAAGTTTTATTTGTAACTTCATCTTTGCTATATGTTACAAGTCCTCCGCATTTTTGCAAATCATTATTTCCAAGGTAACTATAACTTTCTGTTACTAAAGAACTATTTGAATTTAGTGGTATTCCTTTTTTAATAAATAAGATTATACCCACTACTATAATTATTAAAACTATTGCTATTATTAATATTACTTGTTTTTTATTTTTCTTCTTCATCATTTGCCTCATTAAACTTTTCTAGTTTGAATTTCTGCCATTTTTTCAAATACTTCAGCAGCATTTTCAGCATTTATGTCGTTATATCCAAGTTCTCTTAGAGCTTGAATCTTAACTGTACTTAGTTGTTGAGTTCGTGTTAGCTTTTCTTCATTTTTTTGTTCAATTTCTTGAATAAATCTCTTGTGGCTTTCTGCTAATTTACTTTTTGATGCTCCACCATTATTATAAAGTGTTAAAGCAGAATAAAGAATTCCTTCAAATATAAATTGTTTATCTTCATCAAATACATATTCATCAGGTTTGATAAATCCATTTGATTTTGCCATGTAACCCATTATATATTTTATTTCTGGGATATTGTCCATTGATTGAAGCATATAATACATATATTTGATAGCTTCTGAGTTTTCATCTGTATTATCTTCAAGTTTTTCTTTTAATAAGAAGATGAAATCACTTAATAATGTTTTATTTTCTTTTGTAAGTCCAGCCATATCTATAACTGAGTCGCCATTATTTGATTGTTTTATTGCATTATTTAATCTTTTTTCAACTTCCATTAAGTAATCAGTATCAACTGTAATACTTTCTATACTTTTTTTGCTTCCATCTTTAATATCCAATAATTGAAGTAATAATACTTTCTTTTCTTTTGGCCATTTATCTAAGCTATCTAGCACTAAATAATTGTATACCATCTGACGTGATACTCCTAAATATTTTGCTAATTTAACCTTTGATAATCCTAATTCTTGTAATAATTCATTTAATCTATCCATATTTTTCACTATCCTTTTCATTGTTTACATACTAATTATACATAACTTAACAGTTAAAATCAAGCATAATTAGTGTAAATACCATAAAAATTCATCATTATTTTTGACAGTGCCGATAAAACCACAGCCAAGACATTCTTCTCCGAGGTATAAAACACATGCTTGACCTGGTGTTACTGCCTTAACTTTATCTGGATATTTAACTCTTATTTTGTTATTTTCTAAGTATTCAAGACTTACAGCGTGATCAACATCTCTATATCTAAATTTAGCGGTACAAAATGTTGGTCTTTCATTACTTATAAAATTGACATTATCTATAATACATTCATCACTTAATAGATATTTGTTATCTTCTCCGAATGCTACATATAAAATATTGTTTTTGACATCTTTACCACATACATAATGTCTTAATTCATTACCACTTAATCCAACATTTCTTCTTTGACCAATCGTATAATTCATTAATCCAGTATGACGACCTATTACTTCTTTTGTTTCAACATTTACAATATCACCTGGATTTGGTTTTAAATAATTTTCTACAAATTTTTGATAATTTCTTTCACCAATAAAACATATACCTGTTGAATCTTTTTTATGAGCAACATTTAAATTGTTTTCTTCAGCAATCTTTCTTATTTCAGGCTTTGTATAATCTCCGACAGGAAATAAAACATTTTTAAAACATTCTCTTTTTACATCTGCTAAAAAATAGGTTTGATCTTTATTTAAATCTTTACTTCTGAGAAGCTTTCCATTTTCAATACGTGCATAATGACCTGTTGCAACATAATCAGCACCTAATTTTTTTGCTTCCTTAATAAATAAATCAAATTTAATATACTTATTACATAACATATCAGGATTTGGTGTTCTTCCCTTTTTTAATTCTTCTAAAAAGTAAGTAAATACATAATCCCAATATTCTTTAATAAAATCAATTCTATGAAGTTTGATACCTAGTTCATCACATAATTTAACAGCATCATTATAATCCTTTTCTTGAGGACATATATCCATAAAATCATTTGGGTTACCAAGTACATCATTATTAATTGTACTATCCCAATTTCTCATGAATAATCCTTCAACTTCATAACCTTGTTTTTTTAACAAATATGCTCCGACAGCAGAATCAACACCACCGGATATTCCAATAATAACTTTTTCCATAAACATCACATCTAATATTATATATTAAATTAGCAAAAAATTAAAGAGATTTAAGAGTTTTATGCCTCCAAAATACAAAATTATGTCATTTATAGCAATAATCCCAATAAATAATAATACTTTTTTTAAATAAAAATATATAGAATCATCGTTATTTTTCTTATATACTATTTTTTCTATGATAAATTTTATTAGTTTAAATAGATTACAACTTATAATCAATAATAAATATAAAAATATTAATTTAGTTATTATGATATAAATAACTGAATAAAGTAAGCCTTTTAAACCAAATATACTTGTTAATGTGCTAATTATAAAACCTAAGGTAAATCCATTATAAAATAGATAAAATATTATTATTGGTCCACCGAGTAAAAAAATGCTTAAGACAAGTATACTTGATATAAATATTAAATGAAGTATCAAGTTATTAATATTTGTATTTGTAATATTTTTTATATATTCATTAATATTTAAAAATACAATTTCTTTAGTTGATTCATCAAGCATAATTACAAATACTATACCACAAATAATTCCAATTGTTAAAATTGTTACTAAAAGTATATAAATTTTCTTATTAAGGCTCGTCCACATTATTATCACCACTTAATTATATTGCAAATTATTTAAAATTATGATAAATTATATATAGAAAAAAGAAAGTGGTGAAAAATTTTGAATAAAAAAGTACAAAAAATAGCTACTTGGATAATGCTTATAATTATGGTTGCAAGTGTTATCGCAGGTATATTAGTTTATGTAATTCGTTAGAGTCAAAAGAAAAAGACTCTTTTTTTGAGTCTTTATATTAGTTATTTTCTTTTAATATTTCTAATGCTTTATGCATTTTCATATCATATTCAACAACATCTAGTGAACCAAATGATTTTAATACTTCTTCTTTATCAACACCATAAGATTCTGCTATTTCAGCAAGTCTTTTTTCAATTTCTTCTTTAGTGAATTTTAAATCTTCTTTTTCTGCAATAGCTTCTAACATGAAACGATATTTAACGCGTTTTTCAGCTTCTGGTTTCATTTGATTTGTTATATCTTCAATCTTAGAACCAGTCATCTTTAAGAATTCATTGAAATCCATTCCTTGCATTTTTAATTGATTAGAGTATTCATTAATCATTCTATGAACTTCTTCATCAACGATTTCTGGATTAATTTCCATTTTTGTATTTTCAGCAGCTTTTTCAAGTACTTTATCTAAATGAGCTTCTTCTAGAGAATGTTCTTTTTCATGAGTTAATTCTTCTTTTACCTTTGCTTTTAATTCATCTAGAGTATTTACTTCTTCATATCCTAGGTCTTCGAAGAATTCTTTATCCATTTCTGGTAATACTTTTGTCTTGATTTCATTAACTGTTACTTTAAATGTAACGTCTTTTCCTTTTAAGTCTTCAACGTAGTTTTCTGGGAATTTTAATTTTAATTCTTTTTCTTCCCCATTCTTCATTCCAATTACGCCTTCTTCAAAACCAGGGATAAATGAATGACTTCCAATTTCTAGTGGATAGTTTTCTCCTTTTCCGCCTTCGATAGCTTTGCCATCAACAAATCCATCAAAACTAATTACTGCAGTGTCTCCTTCAGCAACTGTTCCATTTTCTTTTACTACAACATCTGCCATATGACTTCTCATGTGTTCAATTTCATGATCTACTTCTTCTGATGTAACAACTGCTTTTTCTTTTTTAACTTTTAAGTTTTTATATTCTCCAAGTGTTACTTCTGGTTTTGTAATAATAGTAAATTTAAAGATAACATTTGTATCACTAATTCCTGTTACATCAACAAGTGGTTCAATAACTGGAATTAATTTCTTTTCTTCAAGTGCTTTTTTATAAGCAACATTAATACATGCATCTACAGCATCTCCATATAAAGATTCAATACCAAACTTTTTGATATACATATCTTTTGGTGCTGCACCTTTTCTAAATCCATCAATTGTAACTTCTTTGTTTTTCTTTTTGAATACAGCATCTAGTGCAGATACCCATTCTTTTTCTAGTTTAATTTCTACTTCATGTTTGTTTTTCATAATTTTTCCTTCTTTCGTTTGTTATATTATAATATACAAATTGTTTTTTTACAAGAATTTATGCGATTTTTTTAATCTTTATTGTATATCCACCATTTGGACTTTCAACATTTACTTCTTCATTAACCTTGTGATTTAGTAAAGCTATTCCTAAAGGTGATTCATTTGATATTTTATTATCAAATGGGTCTGCTTCCATAGAACCAACAATTTTGTATTCTTCTTCTTCACCATCATCATATTCAATAGTTACTGTTGAACCTAAGTTGATTGCTGATTTGTTTTTATTATCAATAATTTGAGCATGTTCAAGTTTATATTCTAGTTCTTGAATCTTTGCTTCAATTATAGCTTGTTCATTTCTAGCTGCATCATAATCAGCATTTTCAGATAAATCTCCTAGAGCTCTTGCTTCTTTTAGAGCCTTAATAACTTCTGGACGACGAACGTTTTTAAGTTCATTTAGTTCTTGTTCAGCTTCTAGAAAACCTTCTGCTGTCATTATAAATGTATTTTCTTTTTTCATAAATTTCAATCTCCTTTTTTATTTCAATTTACAGTTCATAATCATACTATAAATTTGAACTTTTGTCAAATATTTTTAATCTCATCATATCAAATTTGTTTAATTTTTTTAAAACTTTTATTTTGATTATACTTTTTGGATGTCTACAGATATCAATTATTTCATCTTGGTCATTATATATTGTATTAATTGTATAGTTAAATGTTTCTATATTTGGTCCAATAAATTGAACTTCATCACCTTTTTTAAAATAATTTCTTACTTCAATTGTTGCTTCTTTTGTTTCTTCGTTATAATCTAATACTAGACCTAGAAAATCTTGATTTGATATTTCTGTTCGACCTTGCCAATATTCTTCATTAACTTTTGGTAATTTATCAAAAAATTGTGGTGTTGATTCTCTATTAGCACATCGATTTAATACTTTTAAGTAATATTCTTCATCACTTTTAGTTAATGTATTATTAATTGCTGCATCAATCATTTTTCGATATGCAAGTATTACTGTTGCAATATAATAAATCGAACGCATTCTTCCTTCAATTTTAAACGAACTAATCCCCATGTCAATTTCTTCTTTTATAAAGGGAACCATATTTAAATCCTTTGGCATAATTGTTAAATTTGGTTTATCTTGAGTCTCAAATTCCCAACGACATATTTGGGCACATCCACCACGATTAGAATCTCTATTGGTTACATAATTTGATAAAACACATTTGCCACTAATTGATGTACACATTGCTCCATGGATAAATGTTTCAATTTCAATTCCTGTTTCTTTTATTCTTTTTAAATCTTCACGAGTTGCTTCACGAGCAGGTACAACTCTTGTAACTCCAAGATTTTGCCAAAATTTAACAGCTCTACTATTTAAAAGGCTTGCTTGAGTAGATAAACATACACTAAATTTAAGTTTTAATTTTTGAACTAATTTTATGACTGTTATATCACTTGCAATTATTCCATCTATATTTATTTTATCTAAATAAATTAGATATTCTTTTAAACCATCTAAATTTTCATCATGAAAGACAATATTTACTGTTACATATATTTTTTTATTTACACTGTGAGCATAATTAACAGCTTCTTTTAATTCTTCAAGAGTAAAGTTTTTAGCATTTGCCCTGAGAGAATAATTTTGTCCTCCACAATAAATTGCATCTGCTCCATAAAGATATGCAAACTTCATTTTTTCAATATCACCAGCTGGTGCAAGTAACTCAGGCATCTAAATCACCTACCTTAAATACACTTTTTTTATCAAGAAATACATTACTTACTTCAATATTGCTAAAATTATCATTTAATACTTCTATTATTTTATTATTATCAAGAGTATTTACATCATACCAATTATATAAAACATGATCTAACTCTTTTAATCTTTCATCATAGTAAAATGGATATGCATAAATCCTTGTACCAAAATCTGATTCTATAATTTTAAAATGTTTATCATTTATTTTAGAATCTATTTCATTATCTTTTTCAAAGTTATAATACTCTTCATAATTACGAAGTAAATTACGTCTTGAATACATTAATGCTTTTAGACCAAATGCATAAATAACTACATCTTTTTTAACATGCTCTGTAATATATTCTATTTCATCAAATGAAAGATCAGTTGATACTACTATACTATCAACATAATCTAGATAATAATTAATGGATGATGCATTATTGTTAATATGATCTCCAATAAATATTTTAATTATATTTAAATCTTTTATTACATCTAGTACACCTAAATCATCAAATAATATTCCTTTTATTTTACTTGATTTTAAAATTTTTTCTAATTTATCTAAATCATCATCTGTTAAAATTCTATTTATAAGGCAAAAATCATCTATTTCAGATATATCAAAATATTCTTCGTATCCTACGGAAAAAAATCTAAGAGGATAAACTTTTGTTACATCCTCTTTATTTAATTTACTTATTATTTCTTTGTTTGTTACCGTAACTAGTTTATTCATTTTTCCAAGTACTTACAGAAAGCCCGTCACCTATATCATAAAATTTGGTATCGAATTCGGGATTTGTTTTTAAAAATTCAATATATTTTTCGATTTTTTCCACAAGACTTTTTAAATTGCCTTTGTCTAGTTTACTTGATTGCCCTACATAACCATGAAATTTAATATTATCAGTGATTATTGTTCCATTTGGATTTAAGAAATTCTTATATTTTTCAAAAAATTTAATATATTGTCCTTTTGCTGCATCAATAAATATTAAATCATATTTTAAATCTTCCGATAAATTAAGTTCTAATGCATCTTGATAGACAACATTAATTTTCTTTTCCATACCACATTTTTTTACATTTTTTAAACATTCCATGTATCTTGTTTCATCTCTTTCAATTGTGGTAACGATAGTATCTTGATTGGATGAAGCCATAAGTATTGTTGAATATCCTATTGCACTTCCAATTTCTAAAACATTTTTAATATTATTTTTCTTAATATACTTCATAATAAATGCTATTGAATCTTTTTCAATTATTGGAACATTATTTTCCGCTGCATATTTTTCCATTTCCATTATGTTTTCTTTCATAATTCTCACCTTACTTTATATATTTTGTTACTAGTTCATTGAAACCTTTTTCATCAGTTGCAAAATAAACATTGCCTGTTGCTACATCTGCTACAAAGTATACATAGTCTGTATCAGCAGGATTTAAGCTTGCTTTAATACTATCAATACTAGGATTACAGATAGGACCTACAGGAAGCCCAATAAATGAAGTAACTCTAGTATTATAAGGGTTTTTGTCATTTAAGTCAAGTTTTGTGATAGTTTCCGTCATTTCTTTTTGAACACCATAGTAACTTGTAACATCCATTCCTAGTGCCATATTTAAATCTAATCTTTTATAAATTACTTGTGTTACTTTAGTTCTATCATCATAAGAATTTGCTTCTTTTTCAGCAATTGATGCAATAGTTAAAAGCTCATGAATGCTATATTTATTACTTTCTAATTGTTCTTTTAATGGATCTAATTTTTTCTTTGTTTCATTTAATATTTTTTTCACCACATCTTCAATGGTTGTTTCTTTATAAAACTCATAACTATTTGGAAATAAATATCCTTCAAGTGGGTAATATATATCAGTATTTAGAATATCTGGTGTTAAGAACCAATAATCAGCTATTAAACCTTTTAAGAAAGCTTCATCATTTATTTTCTTTATTGCTTCATTATAATCTATATTTGTTTCTTCACTAATTTGTTTAATATAGTTTTTAAGTGTTGTACCTTCTTTAAAAGTTATCTTAACACTAGGTTTTTTAACTTCTTTAATATTTCCATCATTAATTGCTTTAATAATATCTGTTGCAGACATATCTTTTGATAGTTCATAAGAACCTGCTTGGAGGTTTTTATTGTTAGTTAGAATCATGTATACTAGTGATGCATACTTACTGCGTATTAATCCTGCACTTTTTAAATTTCCTACAATAACTTCAGTTTTTTCACCTTTTTTAATTTCAAAATTTACTATTTTATTACTTTTACCTACTGGTGATAATAAAAACATAAATAGAAGTACTAAAACAAGGATTGATCCAACAATAGAACTTATTATAATTATTATTTTTTTATTTCTTTCTTTCTTCATCACTAATCACTACTTTCCTTTTTATTTACTAAATTTTCTACTTGCATAAATATATTATCTAACATTTCTAGGGTTACATCATCAATTTTTTCTAGTCTTTGTGTTCCATCATTAAAACTGTAACTTGATACATAACAAATTGTATCTCCGAGTTTATTTTGTTCATTTTTTGTATAAATAATATATTCTTCATTATCAGTTTTTATTTTTAATAATGGTTTATATATATCTTTCTTTTTATTATCAATTACTAATTTATTTATCATATTTTTCCCTCTTTAAAAACGATTCAAGTATCAATACTGCTGATAGGATATCAGTTTTTTCCTTTTCTTTTATATTTTTTACACCATTATTTTTCATAATATTTAATGCTTCGACGGTGGTTAATCTTTCATCTTCAAGATAAACATTAAAATTTTTTTCTTCAAGCTTTGTTTTGAAATTAAGACTCCTTTGCGATGCAAAACCTAGGGTATTATCCATATTTTTTGGAAGACCTAAAACAAAGTCTGTTACACCTTTTTCTTCAGCTATTTTAATTAACTCATTTAGTGCATAATCATAATCTTCTCTTTTAAATTTAATTAATTTTAATGGACTTACTAGTGTATTTGTCTTATCAGTTATAGCAACTCCAAGTGAAGTTGTACCTAAATCTAAACCTATATATCTTTTCATTTTCCCAAGTACCCATTTATGATTGCTCTTAGGATTTCACTTCGATCAAATGCACAAATTTTCTTTCTAGCATCTTCAAATGTTGTGATATATTTGCTATCTCCTGATAAAAGATAACCAACTATTTGATTAGTTGCATTATATCCTTTAAATTCTAATGCTTCGATTACTTCGTTTAAAGTCATAAGTATTAGTTCTTGACGTAACTCAAGTACATTGAAGATTGTTGTTTTGTTATCCATCGTAACCACCCTTTCATATTTTAATCCGTTAATATTGTACCATGTATTTAGTTAAATGTAAATATTATCAGCCTTAACAAACTTTTAAAATCTTCTTTTGGAATGCATCTATAATACCATACAAATGTTATTGTTGTCAATACATTAGTTTGATAAATTTAACCAAGAAAAAAGATGGAATAAATTCCACCCTGGAGGCTCCGTACCAACACTGTTTATATTGTTTACATATTTAAAAGAAAACTTTAATACTTAATATTGTAGGAACTATAAGACTATAATTTATATTATAGAAAGGTTTGTAAAAGAGTTAATGATTAATAAACATCATGTGTTGGTCCTTTAATCAACCTCCGATATACATGTTACTATTCAACTGTGATAGTTTTGTGATGAATTTGTGAAAATTGATTTTTTTTGTAATTTTTTATCATTTTTTCAGCTTTGTTGTATGTTTTTGTTATGGTCTTACACATTCTATAATAATTTTTATAATAATATCTATTTCTTCAATGCACCCATTAATTGTCCATTCTTTTATTATTGACATAATACCATACACATAGAAATCTATTATATACTTTCTTTTATATTCTTCAATATTATATTTATCTAGTATTGGATTAATTATATATTTTTTTAAATCTCTATATTGTTCTTCACTTTTTAATACCTTAGGATTCTTAAATGATGCAGCAAAAACACTTTGATTACTTTTTACAAACTCCAAATATGGTTTTAAATATTTTTCATTTATTAATATAAGACTTTCTTTATCATTATCATTTATTTTATCAATAAATTCTTTTGTAGTCTCATCAAAATGATTGCCCAGTTTTTTAATTAAATACTCAAGTGTTTCATTAAGTAGATTATCAATAGATTCATAATGAAGGTAAAAGGTACTGCGATTTACTCCGGCTTTTTTGCATATTTCTTTAATTGTAATATATTCAATATCTTTATCTTTTAAAAGAAGAACTAGTGCTTCATCAAAAATAGAAGCAGTATTAAAATACTTGCTTTGTTGCTTATTCATTAATACCACTTCCTTTCTTAATTTTCTGAAATTGCTTTTGCTAATTTAATTATATCATATGAATACTTTTCTTTGGATTTTTCTAGTATTCTTTTATAAATTGGATAATTGATACTTATACCTGCTATACCAATTATACCTGTGATGATACCCAAAGTTACAGAATTACCGATTACTTTCATTGATAAACACATACCAAAACCAAATATTAAAGCCATAATTGTACCATTTGTGTATGCAAATATTTCTGCAGGTCTTTTTGCTTTTCTATCAAGCTTTTTTAATGCTATAACTTTTGATTCTTTTTTCTTTGAATATTCATTAGCTATTTGTTCTGCATATATTTTATCTGTGTTCATTTTTTCACCTCTTTTCAAATCTATATTTATTTTATCAAAGAGATTTTAAAAGTTGAACAACACTTTATAAGATTTTTGTTGATTTGTTTTGAAATTCATTATAACATTATTTATTATACTAAATACTTGGACTTCGGTTATATTCTATATCAAACGTACAAAAAAAATCAACCATTTTCGATTGAGCACTCAAACCATATATTATAAACTAATTGGTGCGAGTGTCGTAGATATCTACAACTTTTTTATTAATCTTGGAGATAACTCCTCAACCCTTTTTATATCACCATTTTCGTTAACATATATTGTCTTAAAACCTAGTGATTTAGGAACATCAATATCTAATCTTTTATCATCACCAACTATTACACATTCACTTGGTTGGTATATTCCTTGAGCCTGTCTATAAGCTAATTCAT